>NZ_DJUM01000005.1:82630-114770 GCF_002440475.1 Exiguobacterium sp. UBA6282
AGCAAGAGCAACAAAAGAAACAAGATGAAAAGAAAAAAGATGCTGCTTCTGAAAACTAACAAAAAGGATGAATCACCTGTTTCGGTGATTCATCCTTTTTTCATGTTCAATCCTCCATCGTCGATAAATCGCCCGTTTCCAAGTTCAACTCCCATGCTTTCAGGACACGGCGCATGATTTTACCACTTCGTGTCTTCGGCAACTTATCTCGGAAATCAATTTCTCTTGGGGCCGCGTGAGCAGCTAGACCTTCCTTGACGAATGCTTGGATTTCTTGTTTTAATTCATCCGTTGGCTCATAACCATCACGTAAGGCAATGAATGCCTTAATGATTTCGCCTCGCACCGGGTCTGGTTTCCCGATGACTCCGGCTTCCGCGACTGCTGGGTGCTCAACGAGACGGCTTTCAACTTCAAACGGACCGACCCGTTCTCCAGCCGTCATGATGACGTCATCAACACGCCCCTGGAACCAGAAATAGCCTTCATCGTCCATATAGGCAGAATCGCCTGACACATACCATCCTTTAAAGAAATAGGATTCATATTTTTGTGGATTGTTCCAAATTTGACGCATCATCGATGGCCACGGTGTTTTCAAGGCAAGGTTACCCATCCGGAACGGTGGTAACTCGTTTCCTTGATCATCAATGATCGCAGCTTGGGTTCCTGGAATTGGTTTCCCCATCGATCCCGGTTTAATGTCCATCGACTTGTAGTTACAAATCATCATCGCGCCCGTTTCTGTCATCCACCATGTATCATGAATGCGTTGGTCAAATGCTTCTTTTCCCCAACGAATAACTTCTGGATTCAATGGTTCTCCGACAGACAACACATGACGAAGACTTGAAAGATCATGGTGATTCGCGACGTCCGCCCCCGCTCCCATTAACATCCGGAAAGCAGTTGGCGCGCTATACCAGACCGTTACGTTATACTTCTCGATAACACTATACCAGAAATCTGGATTGAAACGTCCACCGACAACGACGTTCGTTGCCCCATTTAAGAACGGTGCGAAGATACCGTAACTTGTTCCTGTGACCCACCCTGGATCAGCCGTGCACCAGTAGACATCGTCTTCTTGTAGATCGAGTACCCAACGTCCTGTCATTAAATGCTGAATCATCGCATTTTGAACATGGAGGACACCTTTTGGCTTCCCTGTCGATCCTGAAGTATAGTGCAAGATCAATCCGTCTTCACGATCCAACCAGACCGGTTCGAATACATCGGATGCTTGCTTGAACGCTTTTCGGAAATCAAGTAATGTTTCTGATTCTTCAACGCCTTCATCAACGAGTACTACTTTTTCAAGTGATTCCAGTTCCCCAACTGGAACACGCGGGAGCAACGCTTTCGTTGTCACGAGTAGTTTCGCTTCAGAATCAACTAAACGATCACGAACAGCTTGTTCCATGAATGCTTCAAACAACGGACCGACGATCGCCCCTACTTTCAGTGCACCAAGTAGGGCAAAGTACAGTTCTGGTGAGCGTGGCATGAAGATGAAAATCCGGTCACCCGTTTTGACTCCTGCATCGACTAATACGTTTGCCGCTTTATTCGTCAATCGTTTCATGTCTGCATAGGTGAATCGTTGTTCCGTCATTCCATCGAAATAGATCAGCGCATCCTTGTTCGCCCGCTCGCCTTCTGCGTGGCGGTCGATTGCTTCATAGGCCATGTTGACTTTCCCCGTTGTCGCCCATGAAAAGTACTGCTCAGCATCTTTCCAGTCGTACGTGTTCGTTTCATCATACTCTGCTAACCAATGCTTCCCCGGAAGCGCTTTCAAAACTTTCATGTCTCGTTCCTCCCCTTCTATGTTTTCCTCTTTATTATAAGCTAGTTATCCGTCAGTTCAATCCATTTGCCGTCAATTTGTTAAAAAATCCCTCTCTTTACTCAAGCGCTTTCGTCTATAATGAATAGGAAGGTGGTGACGCTTACATGTTTGAAAAACAATTCAATCATCGGACGCATGAAACATCACTCGGTCCTGTTGACATCGAAGGTCCCGTACCGAGTCAAACACTAGCAACGTATACACTCGATTCAGGGTTAACGGCTTTTCGTCCACCCGCTGAACAACATCAAGCGCTCGTTGAGATCGCAGACCTTGAAGAAGGACGGATCATCGTTGCTCGTCAAGGAACGGAAATCATCGGTTATGTGACTTACTTATATCCTGATCCCTATGAAACATGGAGTGAGGGAAACAATCCGTACATCTTGGAACTCGGGGCGATTGAAGTCTCCTCTCGGTTCCGCGGACAACGGATTGGTAAAAAATTGCTTGAAATCTCCATGCTAGATCCTGCCATGGAACATTATTTAATTCTAACGACTGAATATTATTGGCATTGGGACTTAAAAGGGAGTGGACTATCAGTGTGGGATTACCGGAAGATCATGGAGAAGATGATGAACCATGGTGGTCTTGTCTTTTTCCCGACCGATGATCCGGAAATCGCCTCCCACCCTGCTAACTGCCTGATGGCACGTATCGGAAAACACGTCTCACCTGAAGTCGTCGCTCATTTTGATGCGCTACGCTTGAGAAGACGCTTCATGTATGACTGAGCTCGAGGAGGAATCGTCATGTTAATCGAACAAATCATGAATACGACGTGCATCACGATGCAACCGACGAATTCCATCGCGCATGCGGTTGAACTCATGCAACGTCATCAGATTCGTCATATTCTCGTCGTTAATGCCCGTCATGAACTCGTCGGTCTTGTCGGACTAAAGGAAATTCAAAGCGCGAGTAGCATCTTTCATCCGGACACAGCAAAACAAGACCTACAGTATCCCGTTTCAAGCATTATGATTGAAAGCCCTATCACGGCCCATCCGCTTGATTTTCTAGAAGATGCGGCTGTGCTGTTTTATGAATATCGCTTATCCTGCTTGCCAATCGTCCGCGGTCGACGTCTTGTCGGTATCGTCACGGAAACGGATCTGTTACGGACATTCGTTCAGTTGACGGGTGCACTCGAACCATGTTCCCAAATCGAGATCCGTGTCGAGAATACAGCAGGTACATTAGCGAAGATTTCCGCACTGCTTGCTAAAACGAATATTAATATTTTAAATGTACTCGTGTATCCAACAGACGATCCGTATGTCCGGATTGTTGCGTTTCGTGTTCAGACGATGAATCCAATTCGGATCATCGAGAAGTTACGCAAAGAAGGATTCGATGTACTTGGACCGGATGTGAGCAGATGAAGGATTTTGCTTATCTGTATAGTCCTGAAGAAGCAACCTATCGATTTTCCGAGACCCACCCATTTAACCCAATCCGTCTCGAATTAACCGTTTCCTTGCTTGAATCGATGCATCAATTAGATGACATCCCTTGTATCGCCCCACGTCATGCGACCGATGAAGAATTGGCACTCGTTCATGATCAGGATTATATTGCTGCTGTCAAAGCAGCCGGAACCGGAGTATTATCACCACTCAAGGCACAGATGTACGGTCTTGGTACGGAAGATACTCCCTTGTTTCAAGACATGCATTCGGGTGCTTCCCTCCTTGTCGGCGGAACGATTGAAGCATGTGACCTCGTCTTATCTGGTCAGTATAAACGCACCTTTCATATCGGCGGTGGATTACATCACGGGTTCCGCGGACGTGCTTCAGGGTTTTGTGTCTATAACGATACGGCTGTCGCCATGGCGGCGATGATTGAAAAATATCACTGTAAAATCCTTTATGTCGATACGGATGCTCACCACGGGGATGGTGTGCAATGGGCCTTTTATAATCGAAATGATGTCATGACACTATCTCTCCATGAAACGGGGCGCTACTTATTTCCAGGAACGGGGATGGTAACGGAGAGAGGATCTGAAGAAGGATACGGTTTTAGCTGGAATGTACCACTGGATGCTTTTACGGAAGACGATTCGTTTTTACTTGCTTATGAGACGGCACTCTTTGAAGCATGCGAGTTGTTTCAACCGGATCTCATCATCACACAAAATGGCGCTGATGCGCACGTGCTTGACCCATTGACGCATCTATCCTTAACGATGAAAAGTTATGAAAAGATTCCTCAAATCGCTGTGGCTGCGGCAGAAAAGTATACAGATGGAAAAATCGTTGCTTTAGGCGGCGGTGGTTATGATTGGTATCGTGTCGTTCCTCGCGCGTGGAGTCAGGTTTTTGCTGCCATGACAGGACAAGATCCTTTTCACGGGGAAATTCCAATTGCATGGCAAGAACGATGGGGCGGACAGGAAATAGCGCCACCCACGCACTGGCATGATCCGTCACCACTTTATCCCGCAATTCCAAGACGTCCTGAAATTGAAGAAAAAAATTGGGAGACCGTCAAACGATTGATTTGGCCATTCGTAAACGATGAACGTAAAAAACAACTGATAGCGATTTCCCCCTATTCCGCTGATTAATTGACTTTTTATCTTCACATTTATTTCGTTCGGAGTTCACATCTTGTTGCTATACTAAATATGGAATTTTTACTTAGTAAACGAATAGTTGGGGGAATCATCATGAAAAAGGCATGGCTTTACTCCGGTCTCATTCTGTCGACAGGGATCGTACTTGCAGGATGTGGGAATGAAAAGCAGGCAATGGATCACGATAACATGCAAGGGGCCGGAAAACCGACCGTCGACGTCACTGTCGATATCCCAGCAAAGACAATGAATGAAGATGCCGTCGTCTTTAAAGCATCCGCGGTCGAAAAGAAAAAGCCCGTCAACCTTGAGGACGTGACGTTTGAAGTTTGGAAAGCTGGAAAACAAGATGGGGCACATCAAAAATTCAAAGCAACCTTGAAAAAGACAGGTTTCTATCAAGCAGAAGCCAAACTTGCTGAAGGTGAATACGAAGGTCTCTATCATATTAATGATAAAAAAGGACTCCATCACATGGATAAGATCTCTTTTGTCGTCATGGATCATTCACATGAAAAAGAGGAAGCATCGCATGAACACGAAGCCGTCGATGGTCTGTCTGTCCATTATATGGGTGCGACGAAAGTAAAGGCTGGTGCTGACCTCCCTGTCTCCTTTCACGTTTTTCTCGATGGAAAACCATTAAAGGCGAACGTTCAAGTCGAAGTCATTGAAACCGGTATTGAAAAACATAATTATGTTCCATTAACTAAAAAAGGTGATGCATACAGCGGAAAAGTCACATTGAACGCCCCCGGTCAGACGACGGTGCGTCTGCACGTCGAAAATGATCAACTCCACCATCACCAAGATGAACTCATCACCGTCACAAAATGAAAAAGCGTCTCTTTTTTCAAGCAGCTTGCTTGAGAGAAGAGACGCTTTTTCGATTAAGGGCGTGTCGAATCCCGTTGTTCGATTCGGTGTGGTAACGTGACATCGTTCGTTTCGATTTCTTCTTTGTTCAAAATCTTCGTCAAAAGACGCATCGAGACTGCTCCAATATCATACATCGGCTGAACGACAGTCGTCAGTTTCGGACGAATCATCGTCGCAAGACGTGTATTATCGTGTCCGATGACTTCAAAGTCTTCTGGAACACGGTGTCCGGCATCTTGTAAGGCATGGATGACACCAAGAGCCATCTCATCTGTTCCAGCAAAAATCGCGCGTGGGCAATCTTCTCCAAGTTCAAGCAATTGATTCATCGCCTTCATTCCTGAATCATACGTATAGTTTCCAAGGACGACATTTTGCTCGTTAAACGGAAGATTTGCTTCTTCGAGTGCTCGGCGATAACCCGCAAATTTCTTTTCACCATTGATTTGCTGTTCGAGTGGTCCAGTGATGAATCCAATCCGTTCATGTCCACGGTCGATCAAAGACTTAACAGCATCGTGCGCAGCACTCTCATAATCGATGTTGACGGCAGGAAGATCATAATCTTGATTCAACGTCGCAGCAAGAACGATCGGAACCGGTGATGTTTTGAACTCACGAACGAGATCCTCGTGCAGACGTCCACCCATGAAGATGATTCCATCCACCTGTTTTCCTAGTAATGTATTGAGCAAATGAATCTCTTTTTCCCGGTTTTGGTCGGAGTTACATAAAATGATGTTATATTTATACATTGTCGCGACATCCTCAATCCCGCGTGCTAAATCCGCAAAGAAGATGTTCGAGATATCGGGCACGATGACACCGACCGTCGTTGTTTTTTTACTTGCAAGTCCACGAGCAACAGCGTTTGGGCGGTAACCCAGTTGTTCGATTGCATCTTGGACCTTCTTTCGTGTGGATGGTTTAACGTTCGGATTCCCGTTGACGACACGCGATACGGTCGCCATCGAGACAGCCGCCTCTCGTGCGACGTCATAAATCGTAATATTACTATTCAAAACAAATTCCTCCTTTAGTATGATCCATCTCAAGTGTTTTCATTTCGTTTTCATTTTTAGGCAACACGAAAGGAAGACAGGAAAAGATAGTTTTCTTTTCCCATTCTTCCTTCATTGTAAAACGTTTTCATTCGCTTTAGGTCACCCTTTTTCGAAAATCATTGAACGTTTAGTGCCGGAAAGGTAGTCCTCAAGTTTTCGACGAACGTATCGAATTCTTGGAAATCAAGTTGTTGGTTCGCATCAGATAGTGCGAGTGCCGGAAACGGATGGACTTCAACCATGACAGCATCAGCACCGATCGCGTAAGCCGCTTTCGCTGTTGGCAACAGAAGATCCTTCCGTCCTGTCGAATGCGTCACATCGACCATGACAGGAAGATGTGTCTCTTGCTTCAGAATTGGAACTGCTGAGATATCAAGCGTGTTCCGTGTTGCACGTTCATATGTCCGAATGCCGCGCTCACACAAAATGACTTGATCGTTACCACTTGCCATGATGTACTCAGCCGCGTACATGAACTCCTCGAGTGTTGCAGCAAGTCCTCGTTTTAAAAGAACCGGCTTATTTGTACGACCGACTTCTTTTAGTAAATCGAAGTTTTGCATGTTGCGTGCGCCAACCTGGATAATGTCGACATATGGTAAAGCAGATTCAACCGCACTCGGCGTCATGATTTCAGTGATGACATGCAAACCGTGCGCGTCCGCTGCTTTTTTCAACATTTTTAGACCCTCGAGTCCAAGACCTTGGAAGTCGTAAGGTGATGTGCGTGGTTTGTACGCCCCACCTCGCATGAACTTCACGCCGTGTTTCGCGAGTTGTTCCGCGACTTCGAATACTTGTTCCTCGCTCTCGACCGCACATGGTCCAGCAATCAATTGTTGAGAACCATCTCCGATGACAGCATCTCCGATTCGGATGATCGTGTTCGTCGGTTTTTGTTTCCGTGATACGAGTAATTTCCGAGTCCGATCTTCTCCTTGTAATTCAAGAGAAGCTTTGAAAATTTCTTTAAATACATGCTGAAGGCGTCCTGTTTCAAAAGGTCCATGGTTATTAGCAGCAATTGATTCGAGCATTTGACGTTCCCGAACAGGGTCGTAACGGTCAAGTCCTTGTGCTCGTTTGACTTTTCCGATTTCGACAGCAATTTGACCACGTCGGTTCATCAATTCCAATAATTCTGCATTCACTAAATCGAGTTCATCCCGTAATCTTTTTAATTCTGCGTGTTGATCCATGTCCTACCACTCCCTAATCAGCATATAGCTCGTAATAGCAACTAATTATAACGAACTCTTTCCATGTTGTACATAAAGAAGCTGCATGATTTCTTAAAATATGAAAATAAATTACGTTTTTTCATATAATTTTTTCTACGTTTTCTTTATAAAGAAACATAGAAAAAGAGCCCTCATGATGAGAGCTCCGTATTCACTTCTTATTTCTTATGATTCACATCAGATTGTGGGTCATTGTCTTCCTCTTGCTCTTCCGCTAACTGTTCCCGTAGCTCTGAAAGATCAACGACCGTTTCCGTATCGATTTCTTCTGCCACGGATGCGCCATCGACTTCGTCCCCAATTTCACGCTCGATGTCACGTACAAGCTGTTCTGCTTCTGCGAGAGCTGCATCGATACTTGCCTGATCCTTCTCAAAACCAGCGTATTGTGCCGCTTCTTGAACTGTCGAATTATTCTTTGCTTTTTCAATGACAGGTGCTGCTTTGTCTTTTGCCAGTTGAATCCATTCTCCCACGAGTGGTTCTGCTTTTTCGCGAACAACTTGCGTCTGTTCTGTCAAACGTTGACGTGCAGGAGCCGTACGCTCGTCGATTAAGTCGCGCATCTCACGACCTGATTTCGGACTAGAAAGGAGAGCTGCCGCGGCACCAATCAATCCACCAACGATGATTCCCGCAAGGAAACCTCCTCCTTTAGAAGAATCTTGTGCTTGATATGGATGTTGTTTCGTCATGATTTACGATCTCCTTTCAACTCATCTGGAATGCTTTCGACGTCCGGGACGGATACGACTTCCGGTGTAACCGGTGTCTCTGCTTTTTTCCGGAATCGACGACGTGGTTTTTTCTCAACTGTCGTCGTTGCTGTCGTATGATTTGAAACTGTTGTTTCTGCCGGTTTATTTTTTTTGAATAATTCTACAGCGACTGAGCCCCAACGGACTGCTTGTGCAATCTGGTCTTTATTCGTATCTGCCGCACCAGCGACCGTATCGGATACCGTCCGGACAGAATCTGTTACTTTATTCAAGGACGTACCAAGCTCTTCGATCGAGTTTGCAACAGGTGCAAGCAACTCGGTTTTTTCTTCAATCGTATCGACAAGACGATTCGTCTTATGTAACAACGCTGTCGTCTCCATCATGATACCGTCCAATTGACGTTCAAGTCCTGCTGTCGTGTTGGCTACATTGTTCAGCGTCTTACTTGCAGCACTTAGTACACGGGCAAGGAAAATGACGAGTACTACGAATGCGATCGCAGCGACTAATCCGGCGATTCCGCCTAATGTGATTTCCATGGTTCTTGCCTCCAATTTTTTGCGTAGTCTTTTGTTGTTAGTTCGACATGTAGCAAGTCGTTCCTGCTACTCCAAATGGTTTATTTCCGTTACAATGATAATTGAAACCTACATCATCCATTTCGAGGGGGAAATTTCATGCGTGACCCACGTCTTACTCAACTGGCAACGAATCTGATCAACTATTCGGTTGCCCTTGAACCTGGTGAAAAAGTATTGATTGAAAATTTCGGTATCGAACGTGAACTAGTCGAAGCACTCGTAGAAGCTGCCTACGCGGCTGGCGGTCATCCGTTCGTCTTACTTAAGGATAATCGTATCCTACGAAAATTATACCGAAATGCTTCAGAAGAGCAACTCCAATTGATGGCAGACATCGAACGTAAGCAGATGCAGGCGATGGATGCATACATCGGATTACGAGCTGGTGATAATATCAATGAACTATCGGATGTACCAGCTGAACAAATGAAACTGTACGGTCAAACGATTGGTAAGATGCATACACAGGATCGCGTCAAAGGAACGAAATGGGTCGTCCTTCGCTTCCCGACAGCATCGATGGCTCAACTTGCCAATCAATCGACAGAAGCATTCGAAGACTTTTACTTCGATGTCTGTACGCTTGATTACGAAAAAATGGGACAAGCGATGGAACCGCTCGTCGATTTGATGAACCGGACGGATCGTGTTCGTCTCGTCGGACCAGGAACGGACCTTTCATTCTCGATCAAAGACATCCCAGCAATCAAATGTGCCGGAAATGCCAATATTCCGGACGGTGAAGTCTTTACGGCACCCGTTAAAGATTCCGTCAACGGTGTCATCTCATATAACACACCATCTCCGTATCAAGGATTCACGTTTGAAAACGTCAAACTGACGTTCAAAGACGGTAAAATTGTCGAAGCGACGGCGAACGATACGGATCGTATAAACCAAGTCTTCGATACAGATGCGGGTTCTCGTTTCGTCGGTGAATTTGCGATTGGCGTCAATCCCTTTATCCAGCATCCAATGAAGGATATTCTGTTCGATGAGAAAATCGATGGCAGCTTCCACTTCACACCGGGTCAAGCTTACGAAGAAGCCTACAACGGTAATGATTCATCCGTTCACTGGGATCTCGTCAATATCCAACGCCCTGATTACGGTGGTGGGGAGATCTGGTTTGACGACGTATTGATCCGTAAAGACGGTCGTTTCGTCCTTCCTGAACTCGAAGTCCTTAATCCTGAAAACCTGAAATAAGAAAAAGCGGATGGCTCGTCCTTCATAGGACAGGGGCATCCGTTTTCTATATCTTATTTTTTCAATGTCGCACGAAGCATCCAAATTTGTTTTTCGATTTCCTTCGCTTGACCAAGCAGATCATCTTCCACTGTTACGTCTTGTGCCTCAAGATGTTCAATCGCATCAAGCATCTCTTTTCGGACTTGTTGGAAGTCTTTAATGACCGAATCGATCATCTCATCTGCTGACAAACCTGATTTTGCTTCTTCGAGTGTCGTTTGTTCTAAATATTCTTTTAGCGTCGCTGAAGGTGTCCCGTTATTCATCAAGAGACGTTCCGCAACGACATCATACTGCTCAGACACCCATGTATAGAGTTCTTCAAGCTTCTCGTGAAGCGTCAAGAAGTCTGGACCTTTAATATACCAATGGTAGTTATGGAGCTTAACGAATAGGACCCCATAGTTTGCGACCTGTTGATTCAAAGCTGATTTTGCATGATTACTGATCATCTGATATTCCCCTTTCCTGATTTCAAATGACGTTCTAATTCATCTTTATCCTTAAATAACAAAGGATAAACATCATTTTCAGGAAGATTGGATTATCGCGGACGTTTTAATCCCTTTAGCATATATCCGCCTTTGAAGTCGACGGAATCGAAGGCAACGAGAAATGCTTTCGGTTCATACTCCTCGACGAGGTTACGGAGCACTTTCATACGTGTTCGTGCCGCAAGGACATCTAATCGGTAACGAACACCGTCTCGACCTTGTCCTTGATAATGCGTCACACCGAAACCATTATCACGGATGACTTGAATGAGTTCTGCCGGAAATTCTTGTGTGTGTACTTGGATCATATTGTAACCGATGGCTAGTTTTCGTTCGACATATCCACCAATGAGTATACCAAGTCCGAATCCGAGTGCATAAACGACCATACCAAGTGTCGTTAAGTCTTGGAACACGATTCCTAATGCAAAAATGTAAATCAATGTTTCGACCGTCCCAAAGAGTCCGGCAATGACGGTCCGCCCTTTGACAAGCATGATCGTCCGTAATGTCAAAACAGGAACGTAAATCAACTGGAGCAATAAGATGAGTAAAATCTGTCCCATGGTGTCTTTCCTCTCTATAATAACTTCAACACATACACACTATTTCAAACTTTATTTCAAGATGCAATCCTATTTTAGATTTTCCCTATCAGTTTTTTGATTTTACTATCACAATTCAAATTTACGACAAAAAAATGCCACTCTAATCGAGTGACACTTTTGGTTCTCACTTATTTTACACTTTGATATTGATGCTGATACGTTTGAATGTCGCCCGCTCCCATGAATAGAAGCACAGCATTTTCATGCTGACGTAGAACAGAAACGTTGTCGCGCGTCAGAATAGAAGCTTGCGGAATTTTCTCCTGCAAATCTTCGACTCGAACTTGCCCTTCCTGCTCACGTGCTGAACCAAAGATTTCACATAGATATGTCGCATCTGCTTCACGTAAAGATGTCGCAAAATCATCCATGAATGATTTCAAGCGTGTGTACGTATGCGGTTGGAAAATCGCGATGACTTCACGATCCGGATATTTCTTCCGTGCCGACTCGATCGTTGCGCTGATCTCTTTTGGATGGTGTGCGTAGTCGTCTACTAAGATTTGTGTGCCAAATTCTGACTCACTGAAGCGGCGTTTCACTCCACCGAATGTTGCTAAACGTTCAGCAACGTCTTCTTTACTCAATCCTTCGTACTGACAGATCGCAATGACAGATAATGCATTCAAGACATGATGCCGACCGAATCCTGGAATCAGGAACGTGCCATAGAAATCATCACGTAAATAGACATCAAACGATGTGCCGTCTGGCGTTGATGTCGCATTTTCAGCTCGGAAATCATTGTTTTCTCCGAATCCATAATAAAGAACAGGTACATTCGCTTGAATGTTTTGAAGATGTTCGTCATCTCCACAAGCAACGATTGCTTGCTTGACCTGCATCGCCATCTCTTGAAAAGCCGAAACGACATCATCGATTCCCGTGAAATAATCCGAATGATCGAAGTCGATGTTCGTCATGATAGCGTAATCCGGCTTGTAATATAAGAAGTGACGTTTGTATTCACATGCCTCGAAGACGAATGCCTTCGCATCTTCTACTCCTGCCCCTGTTCCGTCTCCGATCAAGAAGGCCGTCGGTGTAATACCGCTCAAGACGTGTGAAAGCAAACCTGTCGTCGACGTTTTTCCGTGTGAGCCTGTAATGGCGACCGAACGATATTCATTTGCTAAGTGTCCTAAGAAATCGTAATAATGATGGATCGTTAAACCAAGTTCATTTGCCCGTGCGATTTCTGGATGATCATCTCCAAAGGCATTCCCCTGGATGATGACATAATCTTCTTTGATGTTATCCGCATTGAACGGGAAAAATGGAATTCCCTTAGCCCGTAACGCGTCTTCAGTAAAAATGTGCTTTTCGATGTCTGAACCTTGTACCTCATGATTCATTTCATGTAGTACTTGGGCGAGCGCACTCATCCCTGTTCCTTTGATTCCAACAAAATGATACTTTGTCATATAAAAGCCCTCCAATTCACGTTCCGGTCCGTACCATCGGGCTCGGGTACAAAACCTGTACCATTATAGCAAACCGATTTATTTTTTACCATGTAAATTATTTTGCTCTCGACGCGCACGATACATCGCCATCAAGTCTTTTGTCGTCATAACGACATTGACAGGCGGTCCAACCGGCTTTTTCACTTCCGACTGAACGGGTGCTACTGCTTCCGCTTCAGCAACAGATGGATCCAAAATCGAAGTGACTTCTTCCGATTGTTGCTTCTCTGCTTCTTGATCATCAAGAAGTGCCTCGCTCGATGTATCCATCGGAACAGTTTGCTCTTCTACGGTTTCACGTGTAGAAGGCGCTTCACTTACCCGCTCTTTTACAACCGTTTCTTCTGTTTCAGGTACGGTCGGCAATTCGACTTCGCTTACGTGATCTTGATTGGCTTCAGGTTCCGGTACAAGTAATTCAACGTCCGTCACCGGTACAAAGCCAGCATCTGCTTCTGCATTGTCTAAGACAACTTCTTCCGGCGCAACAGCCTCCTGCTCCGTCAAAGTAACCTCATCAGTAATTCCCTGTTCATCTGCATCTGAAACCTGTTCAACGGTTTTTGTTTCTTCCGCAGCTTCTACCGTTTCAGATACAGATTGTTTCGGACGTTGGAATCCATAAATCGGTGAAGGAACATCTGTTAAAACGAAGCGGTCTTCGCGCTCCTCTTTTTTCGGACGCTCTACCGGCTTTGTCTCACGTTCCCCCGCAAGCTCTCGACGAATTCGGGCAGCCTGCTCCTTTAGTGACTGTTCATAACGATTACTCATACGTTCACCCCTCCATCTTGTTAAAAAATCGGTCGAATCATCGACCGATTGAGAATGCTTCCCCTACTGCTGATGTATCATCAAGTACAAGAATCCCTTTTTCTTGTGGCGCATTGGCAAGTCCGAGCTCACGCGCTGAACAGAGCATACCACTTGACGGTACGCCACGTAATGCTGAAGGACGAATGATTAACCCAGACGGCATGACCGCACCTGGTTTAGCGACGACGACCTTTTGACCCGCTGCTACATTCGGCGCTCCACAAACGATTTGTAAAGTTCCGTTATCCACCTCTACCTGACAGACCGATAATTTGTCAGCATCCGGATGCTTCTCACAAGAAGCAACAAACCCGACAACGAATTTCGGAGAATAGTCAACTTGTTCGAGTGACAATTCGATATCTCGGTTTGCAAGTTCCTTTTGGATGCGTGCTGCCAATTCTTCCGTCAATTCAACCGGTCCTTGTGACTCGATCGTAAATGTATTCGACGCCTCAAACAAGTTGTAACCAACAATACGATCACCATGCTTGATTGTTGCTACGTCTCCTTCACGAGTCGCCGTCACTTCCGCACGTGGTGCGTCTTCTAAAATGATCATTAAGACGTCACCGACGCCCTCTTTATTATAAAACACATTCATTCAATCCATGACTCCCTTCCGTCTTTCTCACAATGCCTATTGTATCAGATTCTTTACTCTTTCGGCTGCTTGTTTTTCGCAAGGACGAAGACCGGCTCAAGATTGCCATCTTCATATAAGAATGGCAATGCCGTAACAGGTACACGACCGTTCGAAAAGAAATCAAACATGAGTTGTTGTAAGACATCATATCCAGCGTCATTGCGGATATCGGCAAAAATCAAGACATCCTGGTGTGGAATACCAACAGCGAATTCCCCTTCGATTCGCGCCGCGTAATCAGCTAACAATGTCTTGTTCAAGACACGACTCGCCTCATATCCGTCTCCAAGACTCAAGAAATAAAAGATGTTCCCCGCTACTTCATCTTGTTTAAATGGCGCATCGAGCGATTTCAGGTTAAAACGTGCAGCTTCCGACAGCTGTTCAGCCGTCCATTCTGCAGATGCCAATAACTCCTCGTCAATCAAACGATATGTCGCCCCTAAATCAAGTGCGTACATGATTTTCGTCTCACCAGTATGTGGTGTGCTAACAAGCGTTTTTCCTTCTTTTGTCGTATCAGCAAACGATTTAGCCCGAATGACAGGGAATATTTTCTGTTCTTGTCCAACGAGTGAAATTTGATCCGTTTGTCCGAGCACAGCACGGATGTATTCGATCGTCTCTTCGACTGCGATGACACCTCTTCGTTTTGCTTTTGCGACGAGCGGGTTCAATCCGACATCAACGCCTGATTTATCATGCTTCCGCTCAATTCGTAACACGGACTTTTCACGATCGAAATACGTTGTATAACCTTCTTCTTCGAATGTTTGTGTCATCATTCTTCGGATTTGTTGTAGTTCCACTTGATTTCATCCTTTCTATCATGAAAAAAAGCGAGTCAGCGCTCGCTTTTTTCTTAAACCGTTTCTAAAAATGCTGTCACTTGTTCTGGTGTCTTCCGCTCTTTGCCGACATAACGCCCTGTTTCTTCACCATCTCGGAACGCGACAAAGCTTGGAATTCCGAAGATGTCCATTTCCTGGGCAATTTCAATGTGATCGTCGCGATCGACATAGTAAAATTCGAACGCGTCAAACGTCTGCTCGATTTCCGGCATGAACGGATCTAAAAAGCGACAATCCGGGCACCAGTTTGCTGAGAATAAAAAGACGGCCTTGCCTTGTTTTGCTGTATCGAATTCTTGTTTGGATTGTAATGTTTTCATGATGGTTTCCTCCTTTAATTTCCCTAGAAGTCATTGCCCTCATCATAGCATATTCAAATGTGACTGTGCGTTTTTGTGCTCGGTTTGCTATACTGCAACTAGAAAACACCTTGAAAGGACTTCACTATGGCAGATCAACCAATCAAACATCCGTTCGAACGCTTCGTCGGCTTCATCGGCATGACGAGTTGTTTACGTTACGGCTATTCCTTCATTGATTCCGAACGGAGCTTACCCGAAATCTTTTTATATTTAGTTGTCGGTTTCGCGGTCATCATTCTACTCGAAGCACTCGGAAAACGACTTGCTCGGAAATTACCTGTCGTGCGCATGCGTTACTTGATACCCCTCTATCTCGTTTATCTTTACATCTTCTTCACGAGTTTTTATTCGAGTTCATTCGGATTCTCTTTATGAAATGAAAAAAAGCTGATTCAAAAGGCATGTCCTTGTTTATCCACCATTCGGTCAAACAGACACATTCTTTAGAATCAGCTTTTTGTACTTAATATTCGATTTTCAAGTCACCATCTTGAATCCGACCGAGTCGAAGTAATAACCGATAGATGAGATAACTGATGATGCCAGGCGCAATAAAACATAATACGATGACGGCTACATAGTATTCCATTTCAAACCCCATCGTCTTCAACAACATCAATGGACCAACAAAACCACTCGTCCCCATGCCTGAGCCTTCTGGGTTGCTCTCAAGCATCAACAGAACAGTCGCGAATGGCGCTAGGATAGCACCTGCGATCGTAGGCGGAATGAGAATCCAAGGATTGCGGATGATGTTTCCGACTTGGAGCATCGATGTGCCGATACTTTGTGCGATGACGCCCCCGATTCCGTTATCACGATAACTGATGACACCAAAACCAATCATTTGAGCGGCACAGCCTATCGTCGCAGCACCCGCAGCAAGTCCATCCAATCCAAGCATGATTCCAAGTGCGGCACTTGATATCGGTGCCGTCAAGGCAAGACCCATGACGGTAGCAATGAAGATTCCCATGAACAACGGTTCGCGTTCCGTCCCCCAGCGAATTATTTCACCCAGATCGGTCATGCCTTTTCCAATCCATTTCCCGGCATAACGTCCAGCAACGAATCCAACTAGCAACGTGACGAACGGAGTCAACAGAATATCGAGTCGCGTCATCTTTGACACGAGTTTTCCGATTTCTGTTGCAAGTAGCGTCGCAATGTAACTACCTGCCGGTCCGCCAGCTTCATATCCAAATGCTCCAACCGCAACTGCTGCAAATAAGATGAGTGGCGGTGCTTCAAGCGCAAACGCTACGGCGACACCGATCGCTGGTCCCGTCAGAGCAATCGCCTGCTCGCCTAATTGAATAAGAAACCTTGCTTCGATACCACGATCTACCAACCCTTCTCCGATTGTTTGAACAATCAAGCCCATGATCAGCGAACTGAATAAACCAAGCGCCATATAACTTAATACAGTGATGAAATATACTTTAGGGCTAAGTGAAATTCCCTTTTGCTTGAACATCTTGTCACGTCCTTTACTCAACATCGCGTATCATTATACCAAATCCACTTTCGATTCGACTAGGCTGTTTTTCCAGCTGACAAGACAATCAACATCATTATGTTCTCACTACAATAAAATAGACGACGGATTATAAGTCCGCCGTCTATTTCATGAGGATGGTCCTCCCCGTTCGTTATTTACTTGACTTGCAATGTTGCAAGCGTCGTCGTATCAAGATTCGTGACGAGTTTTCGTAGCAATTCCTTCGCCGCATCATAATCATCTGTATGCATGATCGATGCGTGCGTATGGATATAACGTGCCGGTAAACCAACGACTGTTGTTGGAATACCAGTGTTCGAGCGATGGATGACACCGCCGTCCGTTCCACCTGCACCGACGTAGTATTGATACGGAATCTTGTTCGATTCTGCCGTATCAAGGACATAATCCGTCATCTCTTTCGAAAGAATCATGACGCTGTCTTTAATACGGAGTAATGGTCCTTGTCCGAGTTGACCAAATTCCGTTTTGTCTCCTGACGCATCATTGGCAGGAGACGCATCGACGACGAACGCCACATCAGGATCGATAAGCGTCGTCGCTGTTTGGGCACCGCGCAATCCGACTTCTTCTTGAACCGTTGCACCAGAGAACAAAATGTTCGGATGATCCGCTGCTGTCGTCTCCTCCAACAATTCGATTGCCATTCCGACACCATAGCGGTTATCCCATGCTTTCGCCATGATTTTCTTCGGATTCGCCATCGGTGTGAACGGGAAAAATGGTACTGCCGGAATACCCGGACGTACACCAAACGATTCTGCTTCTTCTTTTGAATCCGCACCGATATCGATGAACATGTCTTTGATTGCCATTGGCTTATTGCGTACTTCTTCTGTTAATAAGTGTGGTGGAATCGACGCGATGACACCAGGGATGATACCGTTTTCTGTACAGATCGAGAAGCGTTGGGCAAGCAATACTTGACTCCACCAACCACCGAGCGGTTGGATCCGTAACATCCCATTCTTCGTGATTTGTGTCACCATGAATGCCACTTCGTCCATGTGTCCGGCAACCATGACTTTCGGTCCTGTCGCATCCCCTGTTCGCTTCCCGAAAATCGAACCCAGTCCATCTGTAACGATCTCATCCGTGACAGGTGTAATGCGTTCGCGAACGAACTGACGCACCTCGTGTTCAAACCCTGGTGCCCCATTTAATTCCGTCAGTGTTCGAAATAACTCTCTCGTTTTTTCATTCATATGTATCGCCTCCTGTTACCCATTATACAAAAAATTGCTTCAATCACTTAACCTTTTGTTTCTCTCTGAACGAATTATTTGGTACAGTAGGAATAGAACCTGTAAGGAGGGGAATTTTAATGAAAAAACGCTATTGGATTATCGGATTGGCAGCAGCTGTCGTCGCCGCTTTCGCAGTGAAGAAGGCCGTTGACAATAAACAACTTTCTGCCGAAGAAGCGCTCGAAATCACGAAACGCACATTTTCAGCAAAAGGACGTGTCCAAGGTGCATGGATCTCTGCAACACCGGAGGCTTACGCATATGAGTCACGTGACTACCAAAGCTATAAAGGTGGCATCTCGGTCCTTGAAGGTGATGACGAAAAAACGTATCAATTCACAGTCGATGCCGAAACTGGCGCATTACTCGAATACGCTTAATCAGAAGACCGTGCTTCAATCGATGAAGTACGGTCTTTTTTTCACGTTCCTATAAAGGAGGTATGATTCATGTCCATTCTTGCTACTATCTTCGTTTTACTTGTTTCCTTAGAGCACTTTTATATCATGGCTCTTGAAATGTTCTTTTTATCCTCTAAGGCGGCACGACGTACATTCGGACTGACGGATGAAGCGGTCGCATCTAAGCAAATCCAGACGCTTTTTGCCAATCAAGGTCTCTACAATGGATTTTTAGCTGCTGGTCTTCTGTTTGGTCTGATCCGTGAAGATATTGCTGTCCAACTGTTCTTTTTAGCTTGTGTGATCATCGCCGCACTCTATGGCGCCTTGACGGCTAATCGTTCCATTTTACTTAAACAAGGATTACCCGCCATACTCGCTTTCATCTTTGTGTTGTTAGCATAAAAAAAAGCCTCTACCCAAACGGGTAGAGTTTTTTTTGATTAGCGCGGGTTATCGTTGCGCTCATAAATCGGATTCATGTATTCCGAAGTAGAGTACAAACGTGGTACGACGATGTATAAGACGATCGCTGGTACAGCGATGATCAACAACATCAAGAGTACCGGTAACCAGTAAACGACTTTTTGATGAAGATTATCCGAGTTGCTGTCGATGTATTCTTTTACGCCATCAACTTTTGCAGCGTCGGCATTCGTCAACAATTTACCGCTATCGGCATTGAAGAAGTGAATTTCACGTTTGATTGTGATGAAGATGCCGTCACGAACTGTCTTGATGACAGCGATTCCGCCAATGACTTCTTCTCCTTTTCCGTTCGTGAACGTCTTCGGATCCTCGATTTTGACCGAACCTTTTTTATAATCGTAATGCGTCGTTGGTAATTCCTCATTTAATGCTTTTGTCATTTCTGAGGTATCAACCGCAGCAAGTACCGATTGACCGATACTTAACGCGAGAAAGAGCGCCGTTACGAAGGCTAAGCTTTTCTGCCACATCCCCAAATTCCCCCTTTACCTATAAGTACAAGTTCTTCAGTCAACAACATTGTACCAATTAATAAGAAAAAAGTGTGAAAGAAATACCAGGAAAATAAGAAAACTTTTTGTCTAAATTAATTTTGGTATGTTGCTTCCATCCGATAAATTGGTTGACCCATTGAAGAAAAGCGCTCTTCATACTCTGTCCGGACGTTATCCTCCGGTTCATTCGCATGTAGATCAAGCGACATCCAATCAAAACGCATACCGTATGCCGACATCGTCATCAGACTCGATTCAAACAACTTTCGATTGTCAGTCTTGAAATGGATTTGTCCTTTCGCAGGTAAGATATCTTCATACGTTGAGAGGAACGTTTTATACGTCAAACGACGTTTCGCATGACGTGTCTTCGGCCATGGATCCGAGAAGTTCAAATAAACGCGCGCTACTTCACCTTTTTCGAAGTAATCACGTAAATCTTTCGCATCGACCGTCAAGACGCGAACATTTGCTTGTGGAGCCTCTACTAATTTTTGAACGATCGTCACTGCTACGCTCTCAAAAAGTTCAATCGCGATGAAGTTGATCTCCGGATGTTGGTTTGCCATCCCTGTAATGAAGGCTCCTTTTCCTGACCCCACTTCGATGTAGATCGGATTATCATTTTTAAACTCTGTCGCCCAGTTTCCTTTCAGGGATGCTGGTTCTGCTATATAGATCGAGGATTGTTCCTTCATATAATCCTGTGCCCATGGTTTATGTCGTAAACGCACTATCGTTCATCCTTTCCAAACTTAAATTATCCGCAGATAAGTTTATCATGATTCGGGTAATTATATAAGAACTTCTTCAATCCCGATTGAAGAATGTTCAGCAGTTCGTCACTTGAGAAACAGTGAGCAATCTACTACACTAAAGGTACGTAAGAACTAAAAAGGAGGGCTATACCATGGAAGACTTCTTGATTGCTTGGGGCTCCCCCATCGTTCTCGTCATGGGCATCTGTGCCTTATTCGTCTGGGCGACTTTCGGAAAAGTCGACGTTGAATAAGCGCAATCTCTGTACCTTGTGTAATCGTACACAAGGTACTTTTTTTATTCTCTAAACGAATTTAGGTTGGATTTACCATGAAACAGATGTATACTTTTTTCGAAACAGATTATTTATTACAGCTATCGAACACCAAAAAACGTTGGTAAAAAGGAGAATTGTAATGAACGAAAATAAAAACAGTGATTCAAAAGAACTAGTACAGAAGAAAACAGGTGCAGACTTAGTCGTCGATTCACTCATCGAACAGGGTGTAGATTACATTTTTGGTATTCCTGGCGCCAAAATTGATTCCGTCTTCAATGTGTTACAGGATCGGGGACCTGAACTCATCGTTGCACGTCACGAACAAAATGCTGCATTCATGGCTCAAGCCATTGGTCGCTTGACAGACAAACCAGGCGTTGTACTTGTAACATCTGGCCCAGGCGCATCAAACTTAGCGACAGGTCTTGTGACAGCAAACTCTGAAGGTGACCCAGTTGTCGCAATCGCTGGAGCCGTTACACGAGCAGACCGCTTAAAACGAACACATCAGTCCATGGACAATCAGGCACTCTTTACACCGATTACGAACTTCAGTGCAGAAGTGCAAGATGCCGATAATATTCCAGAAGTACTGTCCAATGCTTTCCGAACAGCGGAAACGACATCTGGGGCTGCTTTCGTTAGTATCCCGCAAGACGTCGGATTGAGCGAAGCGAACGTCACGACATTCCGTGCGGTTGAAGCACCGAAGCTCGGTGTTGCACCAGAAGCTTGGGTTGAAGAAACAGCTCGTTTGATCCAAGATGCGAAGCTACCTGTCTTGTTGCTCGGTATGCGTGCGAGTCAGCCGGACGTCGTACATGCGATTCGTTCCCTGCTCAAACACGTCTCGATTCCTGTCGTCCAGACGTTCCAAGCGGCCGGCACATTATCACGTGAGCTTGAATCGAATTTCTATGGACGAGTCGGACTATTCCGTAATCAACCGGGAGATGCACTGCTCGCAGAAGCGGATCTCGTCCTCTCGATCGGCTATGACCCAATTGGCTATGATCCGAAATTCTGGAACCAACCGACGCACGACCGGACGCTTGTCCATATTGATCAAATGCGTGCTGAAATTGACCGCTTCTATCGCCCAGACCGCGAGCTTGTCGGTGATATGGCGAAAACGGTCGATGCAATCGCCGAGCGCCTGCAACCACTCACATTACCTGAAAGTTCAGCTCAATTCCTTGAAGGATTACATCAACGTCTTGTCGATCGCGATGTTCCTCCTGTCGCGGATTCTCCGTTGACGCACCCACTCTATTTCATGAAGACGTTACGTGAAAAAATTGCCGATGATGTCACGGTCACAGTCGACGTTGGTTCTCACTATATTTGGATGGCACGTCATTTCCGTTCGTACGAACCACGTCACCTTCTCTTTAGTAATGGGATGCAAACGCTTGGTGTCGCGCTTCCTTGGGCAATCGCAGCAACACTCGTACGTCCTGGTAAGAAGGCCGTCTCGATTTCAGGTGATGGTGGATTCCTCTTCTCGGCGATGGAACTTGAGACAGCTGTTCGTTTGAACTCACCACTTGTCCACTTCGTATGGCGTGATAGCGGATTCGACATGGTCGCGTTCCAACAAGAGATGAAATACAAACGGAAATCCGGTACGTCATTTGGTGACGTCGATCTCGTCAAATATGCTGAGAGTTTCGGAGCAAAAGGATTACGCGTCAATCATCCATCTGAACTAGCCGCAATCATGGATGAAGCACTCGCGACAGAAGGACCAGTCATCGTCGATGTTCCGATTGATTATCGCGACAACATCGCGCTCGGAGAACAAGTTCATCTCGATCAATTGAACTGAGGAGGATTCACATGACACACGATAAAACGCTCGTCCAGATTTCAACGATGATGGCACTGCTCGACGGAGTATTCGAGAGTGAAGTCACATACGCGTCCGTTATTGATCAACGGAATTTTGGTATTGGAACGTTCGACCACTTGGATGGTGAGATGATTGGTTTTGATGGTCAGTTCTACCAGCTCCGTTCAGACGGTAGCGCTCGGCCACTTCAGCCTGAGACGACAACGCCGTTTGCGACATTGACCCGTTTCGTGCCAGAGCAAACGCTCTCCGTGACAGAAGAGATGTCAAAATCGGAATTCGAACACTGGTTGAATGAACAACTACCGACGATCAATAGTTTTTATGCCGTTCGAATTGATGGAACGTTCACAGAGGTGCAGACACGTACCGTCGCACGTCAAGAGAAACCGTTCGTTCCAATCACGGAAGCTGTCGCCTCTCAAAGCGCGCGTACTTTCGAACAAACGGAAGGAACACTCGCCGGTTACTACACACCACGGTTCGGTCACGGTATCGCCGTCGCTGGATATCATCTTCATTTCATCGATGCTGAACGCGCGGGCGGAGGCCATGTCTTTGACTACACGGTCAAGAACGTCACCGTCACATTCGAAGAAAAACCGCAGCTTGATTTACGTTTACCAACGACTGAAGCGTATCGGTCGGCGGATCTTGAAAGTCATGATATTGAAAAAGAGATTAAAATCGCAGAAGGTTAATCAAAAAAGCGTGTCGTTCCTTTTCGGAATGACACGCTTTTTAGTCGTTCGAGTATTCAAGTAACTGTTCTAGAAAATGATAGCTGTCCTCGACATCCGGATGACGCATATCTTCATACCAATACAAGGATAATACAGCTTGCGCTACGACATACCAATGCATTCGTTGTTTCAGATCATTCGTCAACGGATGACCATAATGCTCAAACCATTCGGGCCAAGCCGCTTCATCGACATAACTGTATAACATCATCCCGAGGTCATACGCACGGTCGGCAATGATCGCATCATCCCAGTCGTTCAGGTAGAGTTGACCGTCCGCTCCCGTTAACCAATTATTATGATTTAGATCTGAATGACAGACGACTTGTTCATCCGTTCTTACTTGCTCCAGATTTCGTTCGAGATAATCCATCGCAAGTTCTACCAGTTCTGGATTCTCTAAGTCTTCTGGCTGAAAATATAAGTGACATTGGCGCAATAACTCATCAGGCTCGATCGGACGTTGGTCAAGCTGTTGTAGCATGAACAGCAATTCCTTCGAATCATGGATTTTCCCAAGCAAACGCGCCACTTCAGGACGTTCCATCATTTCCGGCTCCAACTCGTCGCCTTCAATGAATTGTTGCGCACTGATGACATCCCCGCTATAGATTCGTTTCGTCCATAATAATTTCGGGACGATTCCGTCCGCGGATAAAATCGCCAAGAACGGCGATGAATTTCGTTTTAAGAACAATTTTGATTGTCCGGTTGAAGCGATGTACGCTTCTCCTGTGATTCCACCTGCTGGCGTAAGGGTCCAGCCTTCGCCAAGCGCATCTAAAATATCTATTTCCATTATAATCCGCTCAACTTTTTTAGTAGATTTGCCTAAGGCACAATGCTTATCTTAACACGTCGCAATCGTCGTTGACAACGGAAGGACTTGAATCCTATCGACACCTTTCAGAAGCGGGTCGACCGAGGCATCATCCCCTTGGACATGTACATTCCAGCGCGAGTGATCGAGTGAGACTTCCACGATTTCGTGCGTCGTATTGTAGACAACGAGCGTGCGTTGCCACGCATCGTACGAATGGATCGCTTCGACTTCGTAGGCGATGACACCCGGACGTAAGTTGATGAAACGAAGCAGTTCTCGAACCTGATTCGCCCGGTGTAGACGGAATCCGCCATGCATTCTGCGAATTTGTAAAATCGTCTTGATATACGTAACGAGGGAGAGATGATCATCCCGGCGTTCCCAGTCCATTCGGTTGATTTCGTCCGATGCATTATAACTGTTTTCGACACCTTGTTTCGTACGCAAGAACTCTTGACCCGCATGCAGAAACGGAATGCCTTGCGCAAGCAAAGCGATCGTTTGAGCTAATCGACTCATCCGTAATAACTGAAGTTCGTCCGCTTCCGGACAGGAGATTTTCAATTTGTCATACAGCGTATGGTTATCGTGCGCCTCGACATAGTTGATCGAATACGTCGGTTCCGGAAAACGTCCATACGTTTGGTTATCGATATGAACACTACCCGCAATCCCGTTTCGGACCTCTCCTTCTTTCCATCCGTCTCCGGCAACGAATCCTCGATCGTATGCACTGAACGTCGATCCTTTCAAGGCATCACGGAACACGTCATTAAAATGAGCGATTCGCGGCATTTGCGCAGCCGAGGCGCTCATCGCTTTGAATCGTTCCGGCAATGCCGTCGCAAGATCCCAGCCCTCTCCATACACAAGAATCGTAGGATCAATCGCATCGAGTGCTGCACGTACTTCATTCATCGTCTCAATGTCATGAATGCCCATTAAATCAAATCGAAACGCATCAATGCGGTAGACACGAGCAAAGTACGTCAAGCAATCAACGATGAGTCGACGCATCATGAATCGCTCGGATGCGGTATCGTTTCCAACACCCGTTCCGTTTGAGAGCGTGCCGTCTACTTCGTAACGGAAATAATAACCCGGAACGAGCTGTTCAAGAGAGGAACGCTCCCGAACAAAAACGTGGTTCATGACGACATCGAACGTAACACGAATCCCTGCTTCATGGAGTCGCTCCACCATATCCGCGTATTCTCGGACGCGAACGAGCGGTGCGACCGAACTCGCGTAGCTCCCAGCTAATCCGAACCAAAGCATCGGATCGTATCCCCAGTTATATGGCGACCTTGTTCGTTCATCGGTCGGTTCGAAGAAGTGGACCGGTAACAGCTGCAGATGCGTAATCCCGAGATCAAGAAGATAATCAAGACCTGTCGCATGTCCACGAGAAGAAACTGTTCCACGTTCCGCCACCCCTGCATATTGTCCCGGATGACTTGAACCAGCGGAACGATCAATCGTAAAATCGCGAATATTTGCTTCATAGATGACAGCGTCCGACGGTTTGACGAACAAAGGACGCGCGACTCGCTTTGGAAACCACTCGGAAATCGTCTGTTCAACGTCGGCGATGACACCGTAACGACCGTTCTCCGATATCGCATGAGCGTATGGATCGACGACTTCATGTGTGCCAACGTACGTCGTCACTTCATAGCGGTACCATCGTTCTGCTGATTCTTGCCCAAGTCGAAGGTGATAGGTACCTTGCTCTTGTCGCTCCATCTTGTGTCTTCCGAGTACCTGTTCATCTTGATCGTATACGATACACACGATTTGCTCTGCGACAGGCGACCAGACAGCAAAATGATACGTATCGTCTTCTTCCCAGACACCGAGCTTCTCTTCGTAACGGTACTTTCGCTCGAACGCTTCCGTCCGAACTAATCGATCAGGAACGACACGGATTGACCTGCCTGCTCCGAACACCTCATAGCGGCATTCTAACTCGACTGGTTCAAGAACCGTTAACTCATAAATCACGAACTGTTCCTCTCGATGCGTTTCGGTCTGTTGAATTTCAAGCGGTTTCCCATCACATTCAAGCGACCAGTGGATTGACGGATTGCCTTCGACCTCGACTCGGATGCTTCGAAACGATGAGAACTCTGCCCGGATCACCGGTATTACCACCTCTTGGTTCGTCATGTCTTTCGCAACGACAATGCCGTCGCTTCCTCCCCTACTCTTGAATTCGTGACTGCCCTTCACTTAGAATTGCCATTTGAAACGGGATCGATACGGTCTCTTTTAGGATTTTTTCACACACCCGCATCTGAAACGCTTTTGTATGCGGCGCACTTGCATTCATTCGTTGCAGCCAGTTTGGAAACTCGACTTTATTGACGTAAGTCGTCGTCGTCTCTTTTGGAATCTGATCAAAATAACCTGAAGGTGCTAAAATGACTCGTTCGATCGGCAAGACATAATCTCGCCCAAGTACGACTCGTAGAATATCTTCCGTCCGCTTTAAACCGATGTTCGGATTCAAAATTTGTTTTGTGGATGCCTTGAACGGTTGTTCCCGCCACAACTTATCTCGCCGGATATGATAGATACTTTCGTCACCGTCAAGCCATTCCATGATATAAATCGCGGATGGACCGACGACGAACGGACTCAATTCGACTTCCCCGACTTGATATTGAATGACGGCGCGATAAAACATTGCATACTGTTCATTCAAGAGGTGTAACATCTGATAAAAGTCTAAATGACGTTTTAACGGAATCCGCCAAATGTCCTCTTCGCCCGCTCCACCAGTGACGTTTAATAATTTTTGTAACTCGAGACGTTTTTTGTACCATTTATCAAACGCTCTTCGAGATAATTGTTTACCCGGAAGTTGAATGACTTCGCTTTTTTTCATCACTTGCCACCACTTCTTCGGACGGATGAGCGTTTCCCCGGGAAATAATTCTCCAGCCTCCCATCTACGATAGACATGAGCGTAATCAAGCGCCTGATGTTCACCGAACCGTTTTGTCATCTCAAGCGGATTTTTTTCAAATCGACTATCTAAGTCATATAGTTTCATCAAGATTGCGATGGGGATCACCTCATTCCTCTTTACCTAGATGAATCCGGTAAACCGGTTCATATCGCGGCGAAACGCCTGGTCGTACTTCAAACAGAATAAGTTCACGAACAGTCCATTCCACCGGTTGTATCGGATTCGTCGTCCATTCTTCCGCCTCCGTGCGCCACTTCTTCGCGATCGTGACATGCGGAACGAATGGTTTAGTCGCACTTGGATCAATCAGACGCACTAATCGAAACAATTCCTCTGCTTCTGTTCCGAATCCGACGACACGTGGTCGCTCGCTTTGTCCAAAGGTAATTAGACGATCTAATCGAAGTACGAAAGGTTCGATCGTGCGCGCAATCTCCTGCAGTTGCTGTTTCCACGATCGTTGTTCTTTTTCATCCAATGGACCAAAAAAACGAAGCGTCAAATGGTACTCTTCTAACGTATAGACATTTCGAAAGTAATCAGATAGAGATAAACGATTAGCGATATTTGCTAAATCTTCAGAAGGAATCGGTAAGGCAACGAAAAAGTGTCGTTCCTGTCTCATCGTATCTTCACTCCTTCATTCGACCACTGACACTGTACAGGACGGCACCAAGAATACTGCTAATTGTATATACCCAAAAGACGGTATAGATTGTACTTTGGTCTAGCACAAACCCACTCATCAAGTTAAACAGCGCTGTCGCTAGCCCTGTCGTCGTTGCCATATATGTACTGACAGCTGTTGCGACCATCGTCTCTGGAACGAGTGACCGAACATAGTCTAATGCAACAGGGATCAACAATCCGACGATCATTCCTTGCATCGCAGACAATACCCAAAGCATGACGATCGGAAGCTCTAATGCGATCATCGCCGTACGAGCAGCTGACAGCAAGGAAATGAAGACAAGAACTGGAATCGCTCCGAATCGTAACAATAAACGCGAAGCGATGCGCATGAACGGGATTTCGCACAGAACGGCGACGAAGAACAAGGTCCCGACGAGCGCGGTTGTCTCTCCACGAATCGTGACGTAGCTGCCAAAGTAATAGTTATTGGCGAAGATCGGTCCGAAGATCAAACTCCCTCCCGCTAAGAATAACAAGAAACGTCGATTCGAAAAAAGTTGTTTCAACGGTACCTGTTGTTGATGTGAAATGTGTACGCTCCCCGTTTCTTCAATACCGATCAACACAAGAAAACCAAGAACCCACGCTGCACCGGTCGCATAAAAAATCAGACCAAGTCCACCCTCCTCAGTGATTTGTCCAAGGATGAAGACGGCTAAAGCAAAACCAGCTGATCCAAAAAGACGCAAAGCGCCATAATCTACCTTACGTTTTCGTGTATATTCGATCGCTAATGTATCAACGAGTGGAATATGCGCACACTGGAATAATGCCCAGACACATGAAATCAATAGTAAAAGTAGATAAGCGGACGTCAGTAAGTAACTTAATGTAAATACTCCAGCGGCGAGCATGGCAACGAGTAAGAGACGTTTCGGCTTTCCGAGTCGATCTGCCGCGATGCCCCAAACGGGCTGTAAGAAAATAGAGAGAATCGGTCCGATCGCAACGATTGTACCAATCTCTGAAGCGGACAGACCGAACGCATCGCTTGAAAAATAAAGCGCAAGATACGGAATGAGTGCACCTTGTCCAAAGAAAATAAAGAAATATAACGCTTGGAAATGATAAGTTTGACGATTTTTCACACGGAACTTCCTTTCAAGAAGCAATCCCCCCATCTTCACGATGCGGGGGATCATCAGTCATTATTTTGCGAGTTCATAAATTGCTTCTGCATAAATCGCGACAGCAAGCAAGAGTTCTTCAAAATCAACATATTCATCGACTTGGTGGGCGACTTCAGGACCACCTGGGAAGACTGGTCCAAATGCAACCCCTGCCGTTAACGAACGTGCATATGTACCACCACCGATAGCAATCAGATCAGCTGGTTGGTTCGTATGACGTTCATACACGGCACTCAGTGTCTGAATCAATTCATGATCCGGATCGACATGGTGTGGTGTCATATGTGTTCGAGTCTGTAACTCGAAGCCATATCCCGCTGCCGCTTCCTTGATGATTTGCAAGCGTTCCGTGAAGTCTGCTGAATAAGGATAACGGATGTTGATCGACGCTGTTCCTTGCTCTTCTGCATACCGGAATACACCACCGTTGATCGTTAAGTCACCTGTCTCGTCTGAAGCAGCGACACCAATCGCTACACCGCGAGAATCACGGAACATGTGCGTGACAAGCTGAATATAACGACGACCGTTATAATCCAAGTGAAGCGTATTGAGAAAACGTGCTAAATGTAAGGCAGCATTTTTACCGTTATCCGGCTCCATCGCATGGGCTGCGACACCGTTCACATCAAGAACAAGACCTTCCGTTTCTTGCTTGACCGTCCCAGACAAGCCTTGTTCTTCAAGATACGTATGGAAATCCGTTTCAAGCGTCCCCAATTCGACGACACGAAGAAGTGCTTGGGCATGACCCGGAACCATGTTCGGACGTTCGCCGCCTTCAAAACGAACGAGATGGTAGCCTGTATCAGATGCTTGCGCTGGTTTCCCTTGCATCAATAACCCATCATACAGTCCTTTTTCCGCATTGATGATCGGGAAGTCGGCATCTGGTGCAAAGCCGAGAGTCGGCATTTCTTCATGTTTGAAGTAATGATTCACACAACGCCAGTCACTCTCTTCATCTCCTCCAGCAATCAAACGAATACGTTTTGAGAGCGGTAATCCGAGTTCTTTGACGATCTTCAAGGCATAATAAGCTGCCATCGTCGGTCCTTTATCATCGATTGCACCGCGCGCATACAGTTTCCCATCGACAAGCGTTGGGTTAAATGGACCGTATGTCCAGTGATCGCCACCAGCTGGTACGACGTCTAAGTGACAAAGAATACCGAGTAACTCTTCCCCTTGACCATATTCCAAATGTCCGGCGTATCCATCAACATTTTTTGTCTTGAATCCGTCTCGTTCCCCTGTCGCGAGCATCCAATCAAGGGCGCGTTTGACTTCTTGACCAAACGGTGCACCTTCTTCGATTGTTGATTCATCAAGTATACTCGGAATCCGCAGTAGTTCTTTTAAATCCTCTAATAAGTCCTCGCGACGCGCGAGTACTTCTTCTTTCCAATTCACCATCTGATTTCGCTCCTTCATTCTGGGTTGAATTCGTTTCCTATACACCTTTCTAGTATAGCGAATATTCGTTCAGATACGAACATCCAAATTCTGTTTTCTTTTTTATTTGTTTAAATGACGAACATTAAACGATATTAAAACTCCAACTATCGACTTTACAATCTGTTTGAATATGTTTTTTATGCAAACGTTCGGTTAAATCACTTGCAATTTAACATCAAAACGTTATACTAAAGGCGAAACAACTGGATATTGCATTGTCTTTTGTCACCCGAAGCTTTAGAACACTATTCTATCCATTGGGGGAGTGGTTATACCAATGAAAGATTCTACAGACCGTATGTTGACCCGGATTAAATCGATTTATCTCTACATCCAAGAGAACGGAGCTACTACGACAGCAGAGTTGGTTGAAGAGTTTGGCATCACTTCAAGGACCGTTCAGCGGGATTTGAACGTGCTCGAATACAACAATCTCATTGTGAGCCCTCGACGCGGTACATGGACGTCGAGCAAGAAACAAAAGCAAGCGGGTTGATTCACTGTTTCACTATGTATATCTTTCGATGACGCGATTCTTCGCGTCTTTTTTTGTTATCTTTTTTAAAACGTGGGGTATAGCTATTGGGAGAAGGAGTTGAGAAGAATGAATATTTTAATCATTGGAGCAAACGGAACGACTGGACGCAAGATGGTCGAATTGATCGCTAAACAAGGTGATCATCAAGCAATCGCGGTCGTACGAGAAGAAAATCAAATCAACGATTTGATTGCACTCGGTGCATCTGAAGTCAGACTTGGGGATTTGACGAAGGATGTCAGTGGTGTCATCAGTAATGCGGACGTCGTCATCTTTGCAGCGGGTGCTGGTGGCGCATCAGACGAATTGACGCGCGCCGTCGATCAAGAAGGCGCAATTAAAGTCATCGATGCAGCAAAAGCCAACAGTATCGATCGTTTCCTGATGCTCAGTTCAGTAGGTACCGAAGAACCAAAAGGTGAATTGAAAGTATATCTCGAATCTAAAGCAACAGCAGACGCACACCTCCAGGAAAGCGGACTCAATTATACGATCGTACGTCCTGGTCCACTCAGCTATGACGACCCGGCAGGCACTGTCGAAACGAAAGAGCATTTCGATTCATACGAAGATCGTAAGGTGTCGCGTGATGATATCGCAGCATTATTCGTTCACTTGATCGATCATCCGACACAATCTCGTGTATTCGAAGTACTCAGTGGTCCTTATCCAATCGCAGAAGCATTGCGTAATCAATAATCGAAACCCATAACAAAAGGCGATGGAATGTACGCTCATTCCACCGCCTTTTCGTTTTGCTTATTCAGGTTGCCACTCAAACAAAGACAGTTCCGCTGGCGTCAGTTCACGATAATCTCCGAGCGCAAGTGCCGGATCAAGTTCCAAGCGCCCAATCGAGCGCCGTTTCAAGAACGTGACCTCTTTCCCGAGCGCAAGCATCATTCGTTTGACTTGATGGAACTTCCCTTCCGTGATCGTCAATTCAAGCGTCGAATCTGTTTCTGTCGTCGATAAGATGACAAGTTTTCCTGGTTTTGCCTGATAACCGTCTTCTAACGTGACGCCTGCCGCAATTGCTTCGACATCTTCTTGCGTCAACACTCCTGTCACTTCTGCGTAATACGTTTTTTCGACGTGTTTCTTCGGTGACATCAAAGCGTGATTAAACGATCCATCGTTTGTTAGTAACAATAAACCTTCTGTATCTTTATCGAGTCGTCCGACCGGGAACGGTTTGAAATACGTCACGTCTTCAAACAACAGATCAATGACGGTCTCATCTCGTTTATCTTCTGTTGCACTAATGACACCCGGTGGTTTATTCATCATCAAGTAGATGTATTTTTGATACGT
>NZ_DJUM01000005.1:114827-114997 GCF_002440475.1 Exiguobacterium sp. UBA6282
GCCCCTGCCTTCAGCAGCAGCTTCACTTCTTTTCGGGAGCCTGCTCCCATGTTGGATAACAATTTATCTAGACGCATGACCTCGTCCTCGTTTCAATGAAATTTTACGTCCTAATACGACTTCTGCTAAGCCACTCCAAATCGAGAGTCCTGCAAAAATCACGATTCCGA
>NZ_DJUM01000056.1:0-15390 GCF_002440475.1 Exiguobacterium sp. UBA6282
AAACAAGATGCTGAGCAAACTGAAAAGCTCGCTCACTTGCTAAAAGGTGCTTCCTATTCCGTTGCCGCTGATGATTTAGCCGATGATTTCGAACTGCTTGAAAAAGAAGCAGAATCCGGTTCCATGACCGGTACGCAAGAAATCGTCGATCGGATTGAAGACAGCATGGTTGAATTCCGGGTCATCTGGCTCGATGTGTTTACTGGAAAAAATCTTGACGTACTGCGTTGAGGAATCGAATAGATTAAAAAAGCCGACATCTCGTCGGCTTTTTTTCTTTTTTCTTATAAGACGTATGAATCAACCGTTTCGATCAATCGACCGATTTCCGGTTTCGTGATTTGTGCATTGACACCAACGGACTCGCCTTTATGGCGTAAATCGTCGGAAATCAAGGAAGAGAAGACAATGATCGGCAGTTCTGCATAACGATCATCTTCACGGAGTCGTTTCGTTAAATGAAGTCCATCCATCTTCGGCATCTCGATATCGGTGATCAGGAGGTCACAGTTGCTTCCGTTCTCAAACGCATCAAAAGCTTCCTTACCATTGATGAACCACTTCAGTCCGTGGTAACCGGCTTCCTCGAGTGTTTCGATGATCAACGTCCGGAGCATTTCCGAGTCTTCGGCAATCCAGATGATTTTATCGGACCGGTCACGGGACTGGACGCGACGTCCTTCTTCGCGGGCGAAGATATCCTTGCGTGAGAGCTCAAGGGCAATTTTTTCATAGTCGAGCAAGATGATCATCTTGTCGCCCGTTTTGACGACACCGTTCGTTAATCCTTCGATGCCACGAGCGAGTTCGTTTGGTGTATCGATCTGTTCCCATGAGATACGACGGATTTCCGTCACGGAATCGACACGCAGGACGCTCTTTTCCCCATTGAATTCACAGATGATCAGTCGATCCTCGGTTGCTTCGTCGTGGGGAACACCGATGACTGTAGGCAAATCGATCACCGTCATGACTTCGCCGCGGAGTTCGATCAATCCTTTGACAGCATCCGGTGTACCCGGAAGTGGTGTCATCGGGAGCGGAACGATGATTTCCCGAACCTTCATGACGTTGATACCGAACGTATACGGACCGCAATGGAAGATGACGATCTCGAGTTCGTTCGTGCCGGCTTCTAATAAAATATCGTGCTGATTGTACATATGGTTGTGCCCCTTTCCATTACCTTCACTTCACTTCTGACTAGTTATCGGCATGCTACGTTAAAAATTCTAGTTCTGAATCGACAAAAAAAGTGTTGTAATCGCTTTCATAATATGTTAAGCAAAAAGTTTGGCATTTGTCAGACCAATTGATTACAATAAGCTATGCAGCCACACACTGAAATGAGAGAGATAAAAATAAATGGAGGTAGAGTGGAATGACTACAGCAACAACCTACACGTTTTTACTAGATGGAAAATGGCATGAAAGTGAATCAAAAGAGACGATTGAAATCTCTTCACCATATAAAGAGGATCTTGTCGGTCGTGTTCAAGCGATGACAAAACCAGAAGTCGATCGTGCCATCGCTTCAGCGAAAGCGGCACAAGCAGAGTGGGCAAAACAACCAGCGAACAAACGGGCTGAACTGCTTCACGCTTGGGCAACGGAACTCGAGAAACGTGCGGACGAAATCGGTGAAGTCATCATGCGCGAAGTCGGTAAAGGACGTGCAGATGGCGTCAAAGAAGTCAAACGGACAGCTGAAATCATTCGCTACACTGCGGAAGAAGGTCTCCGTTTCGACGGTCAGATGATGCAAGGGGATTCGTTCCCAGGCGGTAGCGCGAAAAAAATCGCGGTCATCAAAAAAGCGCCACTCGGTGTCGTGCTTGCCATCTCACCGTTCAACTACCCAGTTAACTTGGCAGCAGCGAAACTCGCACCTGCACTCATGACAGGGAACGCCGTCGTCTTTAAACCGGCAACACAAGGTTCAATCAGCGGTATCTTAATGGTCGAGGCACTCGTCGCAGCAGGCCTTCCAGCTGGACTCGTAAACATCGTCACAGGTCGTGGATCAGTCATCGGTGATTACTTGACAGCTCATCCGGGAATCAACATGATCACATTCACAGGTGGTACAGGAACAGGACAACATTTATCACGTCAATCTGCAATGATTCCACTTGTCCTTGAACTCGGTGGAAAAGACCCGGCACTCGTTCTTGAGGATGCGAACCTGTCCCTTGCAGCAGATCACATCATCAGTGGTGCATTCTCTTACTCAGGTCAACGTTGTACAGCAATCAAACGTGTCTTCGTTCTCGATCACCAAGCGGATGCGCTTATTGAAGAACTTAAGACTCGAATTGCAAAATTGACAGTCGGTTCACCTGAACAAGAAAGTGTCGTCGTACCACTCATCGATACGAAATCAGCGGACTTCGTCGAAGGCTTGATTACGGACGCAACAGACAAGGGCGCAACGCTCGTCACAGGTGGCGGACGTACAGCGAACTTGATCGAACCAACACTTCTTGACAACGTGACACGTGACATGCGCGTCGCTTGGGAAGAGCCGTTCGGACCAGTTCTTCCAATTATTCGTGTTAACTCAGTCGACGAAATGATCGCATACTCGAACGAATCAGAATACGGTCTTCAAGCAAGTGTCTTCACGGAAAACATCGATGCTGCGTTTGCGGTAGCGGACGCGCTTGAAACAGGTTCTGTTCAAATCAATGGACGTACGGAACGTGGTCCTGACCACTTCCCATTCATCGGTGTTAAATCATCGGGTCTTGGTGTTCAAGGTGTCGGACGTAGCTTAGCTTCGATGACACGCGACAAATTAACAGTCCTCAACTTAAAATAAGTTTTTGACCGACCTTTCAATCTGCGGAAAGGTCGGTTTTTTGTGCATCCATTTCTTATACTCTACGTAAGCTAGACAACAAATATCATCCGTTGACGCACAAAGTTTGGCGCTATAGCTTCATTCTCTCTATAATGAAAGAAAATGGACGAGAGAAAAGAGGCGTGTAGGCATGACTGTATCAGACGAAATCATCCCGATTCCGATTCCCACACCATTTCCTGTAGGGGACGTGAACTGTTATGTGTTACGAACGGAAGGGGAAAACATCCTCATTGATTGTGGACCCGATACACTCGAGGCGTGGCAAATGATGCAACAGACGCTTGCGCGACACGATTTGAGGGTTGAGGATTTAGATCGTGTCATCGTGACGCATCACCATGCGGATCATGCTGGGATGGCACATCGATTTTCAGAGAAAGGCATTCCTGTCTATGGACATGCGCGGTTGCGCCCGTATTTGGAACAGGACGAGACGTTCCTAAACAATGGGGACGTGTTCTTACGTCGACTGGCGACTTCATTTGGTGTTCCGTCAGCGATTCAAGAGATGTTACCGAGCTATCAATCTGCCTTAAAATGGCTTGGAAAAGGTCAGCTTGATTTCATATTAAAGGAAGGCGACGCAATTACACCTTCTGGGCGATATCGCGTCATCGAACTGCCAGGTCATGCGAGTGACCAAATCGGAATTTTAAGCGACGATGGTATATTGTTCGCGGCGGACCATTTGCTGGACCGGGTCGAACCGAACCCGTTGCTTGAACAACCGCAACCGGGTGATGACGTGCTCGTGAAACGACCCGTTCTTGCGTATCTCGACTCCTTGGAAAAACTACAAGGAGAACAGATCCGAATTGCGTATACCGGTCATGGTGATCCGATTCGCGATGTCGCGGCACTCGTTGAAGAACGATTGATGCAACGCAAGGCACGCGGCGATCAACTGTTAAAGTATTTTTTAGAAGAGCATACGTTATTTGAATTAGCACAAGTGACGTATGGGAATCGATTAAAAAAATCATTCCCACTCGTCATGAGTGAAATGAAGGCACGTCTTGATACGCTTGTCGCACGTGGTGCGATTACGGTTGAGAAACGATCTGGTATCCTCTACTATTCGAAAATGGAGGAAGTTTAATGCAACTCATCAACCGGACGATCGTCATCACCGGTGCTTCAAGTGGACTCGGGGAAGCACTGGCGCGCACTCTGCATAAAGAAGGGGCAAACTTGATTTTAATCGCACGACGAGAGGATCGATTACAAACGTTAGCATCTGAACTCCAGGCAGACTACCTGGTCTACGATTTGGAAGTGGCGCCCGAAATTCTTGCGAAAACACTCGCAAATCGTTATGGACGAATCGATATTTTGATTAATAACGCAGGTTTCGGGGAATTCAGCTTCCTAGACGATACCTCGATTGAAACGATCGAATCGATGCACCGAATCAATGTCTTAAGTCCTGTTCGTCTAACGAAAGCGTGCCTTCCGTTACTTCGAGAAGGCGGCATGATCGTCAATGTCGCGAGTCAAGCAGGAAAGCTGCCGACACCGAAGTCGACGATCTATTGCATGACGAAAGCTGCTATGTTGCAGTTTTCGAATGCGTTACGTCTGGAGTTACGTCCAAAAGGCATCCACGTCATGACGGTCAACCCAGGACCGATTGCGACGGAATTTTTTGTTCGAGCTGACATCAGCCGAAAATATGAAAAAAACGTGGCTTCGATCGTCTTATCGAAAGAACAACTCGCACTGACCGTCGTTCGGGCGATGCGTCGCCGAAAGCGAGAGGTCAATGCGCCGTGGTGGATGGAGCTTTCCGCAAAAGGATACGGCGTCATGCCGCGGCTGATTGAATGGTTAGGAAAATCAGGTTTTGACAAAAAGTGATGACGGAGGAGAACAACGAATGAAAACAAAAGTAATGAGCTTTCTTGCATTAGGTACCTTGCTTGCCGGGTGCGGGACGCCGGATGCGACACCGGAACCGAAAAACGTTTTAGGAACCGCTTATCAGACGATTGAGAAAGAAGCAGAAAAATCAACGGTTCGGATGTACATGTGGGGGGGCGATGACGGAATCAACGCCTATATCGATGAATATGTGACGCCCCGTCTGAAGAAGGAACATAATATTACGCTCGAACGCGTTCCGATCGAGACGGCAGACATTATTCAAAAATTACGTGCTGAGAAAAAGGCAGGTAAGGAAAAAGGCGTCATCGATGTCGTCTGGATTAATGGCGATAACTTCTTGAATGCTAAAAAAGATGAGTTACTTTATGGGGAAATTACAAAAGTTCTTCCAAACATGAAATACGTTGATGCTGCCGCCCAAAGTTCAGATAGCGGTACGAAAACAGACGGGCTCGAAGCCGCATGGGGAAAAGTCCAATATACGTTGCACTATGACGCAGCTGATGTAAAGTCGCCACCAAAGGACTTACAAGCGTTGAAGTCTTGGGTCAAGGAAAATCCAGGACGTTTCACGTATCCAGAAGTGACGGATTTTACAGGAAACGCCTTCGTCCGTCACGTCATGTATGGTGTCGAATCGAACGCGACCCTAAAAGACCCAAAAGCAGACTTCAAGAAGACATGGGCTTACCTGAACGAAATCAAACCGTACCTCTGGAAAAAGGGGAAGACGTATCCGAAGACGCTTGCGCAACTCGATCAGTTATACGCGAAGGGAGACGTCGACTTCACGATGGGCTTCAACGAACGACGGGCAGAACAAGAAGTGAAGTCAGGAACGTTTCCGAAACAAACGCGTCCGATTGTTTTGAAGGATGGCTCAATCGCATCGACCCATTTCCTTTCCGTACCATTCAATGCACCGAACCCGAGAGGTGCACTCGTTACGATCAATACGCTGTTGTCACCAGAGGCACAATTGAAAAAATATGATGCGACTTACTGGGGCGATGGAACGAGTCTCGATTTGTCGACACTTGATCAGGCAGAACAAAAGCAGTTCGCTGATGTACCGGCCGCACCGTCGACACCGAAGCCGAGTGTCTTTGAAGGGAAAGTCCGGACGGAACTAGATCCATCGGTCTTCGAGATGATCCGTAAGGAATGGCCGTCTCGTGTGGCGCGGTAACGTATATCCTGCTGCAATTCTGATGGCAGGGATGGTCTTATACGGGCTGTGGGTCAGTGTTTCAATGACGTCACCCGCCGACTATCATGAGCTACTGACGGATGACGTCTTTTTAGAGAGTCTAACCGTCAGTAGTTACGTTGCCATCGTGAGTACGGGCATTGCCTTGATCATCGGTGTGATGCTCGCACGAATCTTGAGCAGAACACGGCTAGCGGTGTTGCTCGCGATTCCGTTATTCATTCCTCATCTAGGAGCGGCGTATCTCGCAATCCTCTACCTCAGTGATGTGCCGATCATCGGACCGCATGAAGGGAACTACATCAGTGTCATCTTGACGTATCTATATAAAGAAATTCCGTTCGTCTTTTTTTATCTCTTACCGGTTGTACGACGTCTCGATCCACGTTACCAAGAACTCGGTATGATGCTCGATTTATCGCCAGTGCGCCGATTCTGGCATGCACGGGGTGTGTTCCTGCTCGTTCCCATGCTTGAAGCCGGCTTTATCTTACTTGCCTTTATTTTATTTGCGTATGAAATTCCGGCATTACTCGGCGTGACCTATCCGAAATTACTTGGCGTCTATGCCTTTGACTTATACACACAAGGTGATTTATCGGAACAACCGCTCGCTTTTGCGATGAGTGTCGTCTTGACGGGTGGACTTTTCCTCTTACTAGTGCTCATGACGGGTTTAACCCGCCCGTTGGCAACGAAGATCAGTAGGGGGCGAAGTGAATGAAAAAAACTAGCGTCATCGTATGTATTGTTCTTCTTTTCAACGTTCCATTGATCGGTTTAATTCCGGGAGAATGGAATTGGAATCCGCGTCTTGAAGCAACGCTTGGTACGACCATTGCGATGGTCTGTGCCGTTATATTGTTAAATCATCTCTTCGGATACATGGCAGGAAAAGCGATCGCTTTTCAAACCGGGACACGCATTCGTATAGCAGAGTTCTTGATTAGTTTGCCGCTATTCGTTCCCGTCTTATTGTTGTCGTTCGGTCTCTATTTGACATGGATCCGGCTCGGTCTGGCAGATCGTTTTTTCGGTGTACTGCTCGTGTTGCTTCTGCCGACATTGCCATATACAGTCCGTTTGTACACGAACGGATTTCAGACGCTCGGTGAGCGGATGCTCGAACAGATGGTCTTGCTCGAAGGAAATCGATTCAAACGTTGGTTTTATTTGACGGGACCGATGTTACGATCGACATTACAGTCCGTGACGTTGCTCGTCACCGTGATCACGATCAGTCAATATGCTCTTGTTGCGTTGATTGGAGGCGGAATCGTCCGCATGATCGCACTGGAAGTGTTCCCGGCGTATTCTGGTAATTCCCAGGAGGCAGCTCGTCTGGCGACACTTTGGTTGATTGGATTACCTATTCTTTTTTATGTATTACAAGCCGTTATTTTTTCTAGCTGGATACGAATCGTACGGAGGCGTTTAAATGGAAGTCACGATACAACAAGTCAATAAACGATTTGGAAGCAAACAAGTGTTGTCTGATATCGATGTAAGCATCGCGTCTGGACAATGCGTGGCTTTAGTCGGACCGAGTGGTAGCGGGAAAACGACGCTTCTCCGCCTGATTGCGGGTCTCGAACGTGTGACGAGTGGAGTGATTCGATTTGGGGAACGAGACGTCACGACACTCTCTCCGAATCAACGAGGTGTGACGATGATGTTTCAACGCTCTTTATTGTTTCCGCATTTGAACGTTGAACAAAACATTCGCCTCGGTGCGAAACAGTTAACACCGATCGAACTTGATTCTTGGTTATATCGCGTTGGACTCGAGGGGAGAGGACGAAGTGCCATCCACGAACTTTCAGGTGGTGAACAGCAACGTGCGAGTCTAGCTCGTGCGCTGGCGAGTCAGCCGGACTTCTTGTTGCTCGATGAACCGTTCTCGAGTCTAGATGTACCGAGACGACGAGAACTTCGGACATTGATCCGAAAGTTGACCGAGGAACAAGGCGTCACGACACTGCTTGTCACGCATGACCGGGAAGAGGCAATGGCGATGGCAGATGTCATTTATGTTTTGGAACAAGGACGGATCGTGGATCGCGGCACACCGATCACGCTCAGTCAGACAAGTCCGTTTTTCGGTGAAGGCATCTACATCGAAGCGACTTGGTATCCGTTGACGTCAGTTAACTTGGTCTCAAGACCGACGAAGGAAACGGATGAGCGTGTTACGATTACGAAAGAACTCATTCAATATGGCGTTCGGTTCTACGAAGTGGAACGGCCATCAGGCGAACGGCTCGTACTTTCTTCAGACGAGACGATTCATTCGATAGAAGGGTATATCGTTAGAAAGGAGGGGTGACATGTTAGATACGCGTGCGCGTAAAATCGTTCAACCCCTGTTTGATCAAGGGGCGACCTTATTTAAGAAAATTGGATTATCAGCGACGCAGGTGACGATCATTTCGGGCATCATCGGTGGTGCGACAGGCTTTTTCGTCTATAACGACATGATGGGAACGGCAATTGTCCTATTGTGGATCTCGGGTATGCTCGACGTTATTGATGGCACGATGGCAAGAAAAGAGAAGACAACACCAATTGGTACGATCCTTGATCTTGTTCTCGACCGAATTGTCGAACTGTCAGTGTTAATTGGTCTCGCACTCCGGTTTCCGGAAACGCAGGTTGTGATTCTGTTACTTGTCGCATCATTCGTCATTGGGATGACGATGTTCCTTGCGATCGGAGCAGTTAGTGAGAACTACGGTTACAAGTCGTTTCAATATCAACCAGGACTCATCGAACGAACGGAAGGATTTCTATTCTTGACGGCGATGATTCTGTTTCCAAGTGCTATCATCTGGATCGCAAGTGTCTTCTTGATCGCTGAACTCTATACGGTTGGAGAACGATTCCATCAAGNNGAAGGTGTTACGATGAGTGAACAAGAGATGATCATGACGGTGGACCGAGCTGGGAATCCGCTCGGACCGTGTCCGCGATCAGAAGTCCACGCAAAAGGTCTATGGCATGAAACGTTTCATTGTTTCGTCTATGATCCAACGCGGGACGTCGTGTTGCTCCAGCAACGTTCTGAACAAAAGAAGGACTTTCCGGGAATGCTCGATATCACGGCAGCCGGTCATCTGCTTGCAAATGAGACGGTTGAAGATGGTGTCCGGGAACTCGAAGAAGAGATTGGTTTAGCTTATACCTTTGATCAACTAATACCTCTTGGAGTTCAGGAGGAGGAGTTTCGGGATGCGACACTTTGGGATTGTGAACGATGCCATGTGTTTCTCGCACAAAGTGATCAAGCGTTAGAATCGTATATGCTCCAGGAAACCGAAGTGAAACGATTAATCGCTTTTTCGATTGAGCAGTTGGATCGCATCGCTGACGTGACGATTGAGCGTATTCAGGATAAAACAGGAGAATGGTTCGATCGTCATCAATTCGTTCCGCATCCTTCTTCTTACTGGAAACATGTCCAACAGGGAATCGAAAGATTACGTAACCTAAGCTAATCTTGAGAATCATGACACAGAACGACCTACGATCGAATGTGATGTCGACGTAGGTCGTTTTCATTCGTACATTTGTTCGACACGAGAGTAGCGAAATTCAGGTATATTTGAGATAATTAAGTATATATACAAAAGAAGGAAAGAAGGTGCAGCCAGTGGCATTACGATTTGCACTACTCGGGCTGCTGACCCAAGGGGAAGCGACCGGTTATGATTTGAGCGCGACTTTTAAAAAACAGATGATCCACTTCTGGACCGCACATCATACACAAATATACCGAGAGTTGTTGAAAATGGAAGAGGCAGAACTCGTGACGAGCGTTCATATCGTTCAAGAAGATCTGCCGGATAAGAAAGTCTATTCGATTACCGATAAAGGGCGGACGGAGCTCGTCGAATGGTTACGGACACCAAATGAATTCAAACCGAAGATGAAGGATGAGAACTTGATGCGTGTCTCGCTCTTGCATCTTCTCCCACCAGAGGAAGCTGTCGCTTATCTAGAAGAATCGAAGCGACACCATCAATTTGCCGTCGAGATGATGCAAAGTTGGCGTCACGACCATCTCGAGAACGGTGCGACACTAGGTGAGACCTTGACGAGTGAATACGGCTTGCGTATGATGTTGAATTACTTGGACTGGTGTGATTGGGCGATCGCGGAAATCAAAAAAAACGGAGCGAACGTCTAACAAAACTGGCTCGACTGTCATGTAGATGGCGGATTCGAGCCAGTCTTGTTTTTGATGAGATGAAGTAAGGAGTTAAACCATGTACTTTAATGATTACGAAGACTGGATCGAAGAAGAGGCAGAAGCGTTATTTCACCTACATGAAGAACCGTTGACGCGAGAAGCGACGTCGTATTCGCAATTTACGGCGTATGTAGAGGAGGCACTCCTCGAGCCATTATTACTCAAATTACGCTGGCTCGGAGAAGCGGAAGAAGAGGAGATTCTAGAACAGGCGGATCCAACCGTCTGGAAGAATGCTTCGGGCAATTCGGAAGCCTCACTTCGTCGAGATGTATTACGACGAGTCGTCGAGCGAGACTTGACGGCGCATATCCTTGCGTACCTGACACCGATTCTTGAAGCTAGACAAACAGCTTATGAGACAGAATTAGAACAGCTTCAATTGGCCCATGCTGAACAAATGGATGAGGTCAAACAGCATGAGCAACAGATTGAGATCGGACCACCACCTGAGAAAATTAAAAAGTGGTGGTATTTCAAAGAAAAAGAAGTAGCTCGTTCCTTTACAGAGGAAGAACGATCAATGCTGCGAGCTCAACAGCAACAACTCGAAGACGAGTTAAAGCGGCTTGAACGAAAAAAGCGTGAGACAGAAGCCGATCTCGAACGATTGGATTCGCTTCATCGGTTATAATTCACGTCAAAAAATGGAGCAGACGACATGATGTCGCCTGCTCCATTTTGTATAGAGACTACTCGATTAAGCCTGTGTAGCCAGTTTCGCAAGGACTAGTTTTGCGACTGCTTCACTTGAAGCCGGATTTTGTCCTGTAACGACATTGCCATCGATGACAGCGAACTCTTTACCAGCATCCGATGTCAGGAAAGTAGCCCCTTCACCGCGAAGTGTCGTCTCGAGCAAGAATGGTACTTTATCTTCGAGACCTGTTGATTTTTCCTCTTCATCTGTAAAGCCGTTGATTTGACGACCTGATACGAAGGGTTTGCCATCGATCATGACGTGCGCGAAGGCAGCAGGACCATGACAGACCGATGCGACGACGCCGTCTTTTTTGATGACAGCTTCGATAGCACTCGCCACTTGTGGGTTATTCGGGAAGTCGACGACCGCACCGTGACCACCTGGGAAGTAGACAGCGTCAAATGATGCTGGATCTACTTCAGAAAGTGCTTTCGTATCGTGCAACGCACGGCGAGCATCTTGGAATTTCGGTAAGATCTCTTTGACGATCGATGCTTTATCAATTGGAACATCTCCGCCTTTGATGGACGTGACCGTCACGTCATGTCCTGCATCTTTGAACAGGTTGTAAGGTGCTGCGAACTCCTCGAACCATAATCCTGTTTTGTGACCATTCATGTCATCTGCGCTTGTTGATACGATTAAAATACGTGCCATAATAAAACTCCTCCTCTGTATGAACGTTACAAAGAAGGAGATTCCCGGAGAAATGGAGTGTTAAACCTTACCGGTGTTCGGTATAGTGATGAACTGGCAGTGTAGCAAGCGCCTGGTCGATCTGAGCTTGCGAAACCGGCTCTCTCATCGCTTGGACGTTTGCTTGAAGTTGCGACACGCTTGACGCACCTGGAAGGACGATATCGACCTGTTGATCGATTGCTTGCAATGCAAGCGCTGGAAGCGGGAAGTTTTGTAATTGTTGTAGACTGGCTTCGAGCGTCTCTTTATCGAACTGTTCGAAACGATCAACCGACTGCAGGCGTGAGGCACTTTCGTGTGTCAACAGTCCTTTTGCTAGTGGACCGCGGGCAACGACTTGGATGTTTTTCTCTTTTAAGCGTGGTAACAACTCTTCGATGCGACGATCGAGCAATGAATAAGGCGTCATCAAGTAAGAGAAATTACTATGCTCAAGCCAATATTCGATGACGTTCGGTCGCAATGACGAGAGACCATATTCCTTGATTTTCCCCTCTGCTTTTAAGTCTTCCATCGCGCGAATCGATGCGTCGATATCGTCGTCCATCGTGCCACCATGGACGTAATATAGGTCGAGGTAAGGTGTTTCGAGTCGATTTAAACTTTCAAGACAGGCTTGCTTCAAATAGTCATAACTCGGATCCCATGTCCAACCGGTTCCGGTCGCATTCATTCGATTGCCACCTTTTGAGGCAAGAAACAATCGACTACGATCCTCTTGCGCGAAGGTTTGACCGATAATCGATTCGACGGCTCCGTTTGCATAGACATCCGCTGTGTCGAAATGGGTGATACCCGCGTCGAGTGCCGTCCGCAGGATTGCTGCCGCTTCTTCCTGTCCGCGTTTTAAGATCGTCATCGTACCTAATCCTAATGACATGTTCAATTCCCTCTTTTCTTAAATGAACTGTAAGTTTGGAACTTCTGCATTCTAGTGTATCATATCTTATGAAAAAGACGGCTTGAAGTCTTGCGGCAATACGTCGGAAACGGCATACTAATCATGACAGAGAACGTAAACTAGGATAGAAGAGGGGAACACTACCGATGGAAGAAAAAACGATTGAACGTGAAGTGATCTATGAAGGAAAAGTTTTTGATGTCGAGAAACATGTCGTCACGTTACCGAACGGTAATACCTCGGTTCGTGAACTGGTCTATCATAATGGTGCCGTCGCCATCATCGCTTTTGATGAACAAGGGGATCTGATTGTCGTTGAACAATATCGGAAGGCGTTCGAGAGTCTATCGATCGAGATACCAGCGGGCAAACTCGAGAAAGGTGAAGATCCACTCGATTGTGCCGGACGTGAATTAAAGGAAGAAACAGGTTACGTCGCGAAAGAGTTACGACATCTCTTTGATTTCTACGGTGCGCCTGGTTTCTGTAGCGAACGTGTACATATTTATGAAGCGATTGGTCTTACTGCCGGTGATCGTCAGCTCGATGAAGATGAGTTCCTTGAGAACAAAACATTGAAGCTTGAACAAGCGCTCGAACTCGTAGCAAACGGAACGATTGTCGACGCGAAGACAATCATGGCGATTCAGCATTGGCAGATCCGTACTTTAAAATGATTCTCATTTAAATGATTTTCAGTTGATAATCATTTTAATTTGAAAAAAGACTGAGTTTCAGCTATGATAATAGCATCAGTTCGAACAAAGGGGGCGCTATGATGGAAAGTCGTGTAGAACGCATCAAAAAACAGCTAAGCGGTAAAGGATATAAGCTGACTCCCCAACGTGAAGCGACTGTGCGTGTCCTGCTCGAACATGAGTCGGATCACCTCAGTGCCGAAAATGTCTTTCTCCTTGTAAAAGAAAAGAACTCCGACATCGGACTTGCGACGGTTTACCGGACGCTCGAATTATTGACGGAGCTCGAAGTCGTCGATAAGGTCAACTTCGGAGATGGCGTATCCCGGTTTGATTTACGACAAGAAGGTGCGAGTCATTCGCATCACCATCTCGTCTGTATCGAATGTGGATCCGTCGAAGAGATTTTAGACGATATGCTTGAAGAAGTAGAGAAAGAAATCGTGTCCCGATTCCATTTCAAAATCAAGGATCACCGCCTGACATTCCATGGCGTCTGCCGTGTCTGCCAAGAGCGTCACGCTCGGGAAGCGTTGGAACAATCGCAAACACAAACAGTCTGACCGTCCGAGGAAATTTCGGATGGTTTTTCTTTTTCGATTTTTATAGGTCAGACCTCTTCACAACGGTTTACACCTTTGATATGATGGGAAAGTAAGCGATTTCGTAAACGAAGAGGATGAGTTCAGTGCGTGAACAACTGGAAGCATTTATCAACTATTTAGTGATTGAACGGCAAATGTCCGCGAATACGGCAGCTGCGTATCGAAATGATTTGAATCAATACTTACAGACGCTCGAAACAGCGGAAGTTTCTTCGTTTGAACAGGTTCACCGACATCATATCGTCGACCACATTGAACGATTGCTTGAAGCACGCAAGTCACGATCGACGGTCCGGCGGGCGACGAGCTCAATCCGTTCGTTCCATCAATATCTGGTCGAAGAGAAACTAACGACGCATGATCCGTCCCGTCATCTTGATTTACCGAAACCGGAGAAGAAGCTTCCCGTCGTCTGGAGTCAAACCGACGTCGAACGTTTACTTGATTCGGTCGTCGGTGTCGATCCGCTTACACGACGAGATGCAGCAATGCTTGAGCTTCTCTATGGAACAGGCATGCGCGTCAGCGAACTGCTCCAACTGAAGTTGAACGATTTGCAACTCGAACTCGGGTATCTGTCGTGTCTTGGGAAAGGGAATAAATCCCGGATCATCCCGATGAGTACGACATCGATTGAGAGCGTCAGAACATATCTTGATCTCGCGCGCAACAGTCTCGGTGGTCAACAGACGGACGATGTCTTCTTAAACAGTCGTGGTGATCGTTTATCACGGCAAGGATTTTGGAAGATGATCAAGCGACGGGCAAAGGAAGCGGGTATTGAAAAAGAGATCACACCACACGTCCTGCGCCATTCGTTCGCGACCCATCTACTTGAAAATGGTGCCGATTTACGCGTCGTACAAGAAATGCTAGGACACGCTGATTTGTCGACGACACAAATGTATACACACGTCAACAAAGCACGACTCCACGACGTGTATAAGAAACATCATCCACGGGCGTGATGGTTCTATCTTTTAAAGGTCTGACTTCAGACAAATGATGCGTTTTGTCTAGTCCCTTTCCGGGAAAAATCGTAACGGGAATCGCACAACTACAGCTCGTAATAGGAGGAATAGCAAATGGCTCAATCATTTAAACGTGTATTTTTGATCGTCATGGACTCCGTAGGAATCGGAGAAGCACCGGACGCTGAACAGTTCGGAGATCTTGGTTCGCATACGCTCGGTCACATCGCGCGTGAACGCAACGGACTCAACATGCCGAACATNNGGCAAAACTCGGTCTCTCGCATATCGAACCGATCGAAGGTATCTCAGCTGAAGAAGCACCGCTTGCGGCATACGGAAAAATGCAGGAAGTATCTGCAGGGAAAGATACGATGACAGGGCATTGGGAGATCATGGGACTCCGGATCGATACACCATTCCGTGTCTTCGAAAAATTCCCGGATGATTTGATTCATCGCTTAGAAGAGTTCTCAGGGCGGAAGATCATCGGGAATAAACCGGCTTCTGGTACGGAAATTCTCGACGAACTCGGACAAGAACATGTCGAGACAGGCGCCCTGATCGTCTATACGTCGGCAGACTCTGTCCTTCAAATCGCAGC
>NZ_DJUM01000056.1:15484-16511 GCF_002440475.1 Exiguobacterium sp. UBA6282
CGGACAGCGAACCGTCACGACTATGCACTTAAACCATTCGACCGGACGGTCATGAACGAACTCGAGACGGCAGGACTTGATGTCATCTCGCTCGGTAAGATTGCTGATATCTACGATGGAGAAGGCGTCACGGATGCAATCCGGACGAAGTCGAACATGGACGGGATGGATCAGCTCGTGAATCAACTTGATCGTGATTTCAACGGACTTTGCTTCTTAAACCTTGTCGATTTCGATGCGTTGTTCGGACACCGTCGTGATCCGCAAGGCTACGGACAAGCACTCGAAGAGTTCGATGCGCGTCTTCCGGAAGTGTTTGCTCGCTTAAACGAAGACGATCTCTTGATCATCACGGCTGACCACGGAAACGATCCGGTTCATGCTGGGACTGACCACACGCGAGAATACGTACCATTGCTTGCTTATCACAAAAACAGTGTCGCAAAACCGCTCGGTATCCGTGAGACGTTCGCTGATCTTGGGGCAACGGTTGCTGAAAACTTCGGTGTCAAAATGCCGGCACACGGAACAAGCTTTTTAACAGAACTATAATTCGAGGGAGCGATTCAGATGACAGTCAACTGGAATGAAACACGTTCGTTTTTAGAAAGCAAGATGCAGGCGAAACCGGAAATCGGATTGATTCTCGGTTCAGGACTGGGTGTCCTCGCTGATGAGATCGAAAACCCGATCGCAATTCCATACCATGAAATCCCGAACTTCCCGGTCTCAACGGTTGAAGGACACGCCGGACAACTCGTCTTCGGAACACTTGAAGGGAAACAAGTCGTTGCGATGCAAGGACGATTCCACTTCTATGAAGGATACTCAATGGATATGGTGACGTTCCCAGTACGCGTCATGAAAGCGATCGGCGTCGAGACACTGATCGTCACGAACGCAGCCGGTGCGTGTAACGAAGCATTCGAACCAGGAGATTTGATGTTGATCACGGATCACATCAACTTCTTCGGTACGAATCCGTTGATCGGTAAGAACGTCGACGAGATGGGACCACGTTTCCCCC
>NZ_DJUM01000056.1:16536-19673 GCF_002440475.1 Exiguobacterium sp. UBA6282
ATTCGTGTTCGCCAAGGTGTCTACTTCGGAAACACAGGTCCAACGTATGAGACACCTGCAGAAGTCAAGATGGCACGGATGCTTGGAGGAGATGTCGTCGGTATGTCGACGGTCCCTGAAGTCATCGTTGCCCGTCATTCAGATATGCGTGTCCTTGGGATTTCGTGTGTCTCGAACATGGCAGCAGGCATTCTCGATCAACCGTTACATCATGATGAAGTCATCGAAACGACAGAACGTGTCCGGGCACACTTCCTATCACTCGTTCGCGGTTCGATCAAAAAAATGTAACGACTGTTTATAAAACTCACAAACCACTCCTGAGGAGGAACTAGATTATGCGTATGGTAGATTTGATTGCAACAAAACGAGACGGTGGCGAACTCGCAACAGCTGATATTCAAGCAATGGTAGAAGGATTCACGAATGGTGAAATTCCAGATTATCAAATGTCAGCGATGTCGATGGCGATTTTCTATCAAGGAATGTCAGATCGTGAAATCGCTGATTTGACGATGGCGATGGTCAAATCGGGCGACGTGATCGACCTTTCACGTATCCACGGGAAAAAAGTCGACAAACACTCGACTGGCGGTGTCGGTGACAAAATCAGTTTGATCGTCGCACCACTCGTTGCGTCAATCGGTATTCCGGTGGCGAAGATGAGCGGTCGTGGACTCGGTCATACAGGTGGAACAATCGACAAACTCGAAGCGTTCCCTGGTTTTGACGTCGAGCTTTCAGAAGAAGCGTTCGTCTCACAAGTCAACGACATCAAGATGGCGATCATCGGTCAAACGGGTAACCTGACGCCTGCAGACAAAAAACTCTACGCACTTCGTGATGTCACGGCGACGGTCAACTCGATTCCATTGATCGCAAGTTCGATCATGTCGAAAAAGATCGCAGCAGGAGCAGACAGCATCGTACTCGACGTTAAGACCGGTTCTGGTGCCTTCATGAAATCGTTCGAAGATGCAAAAGCACTTGCGACAGAGATGGTTTCGATTGGTAAGAGTGTCAATCGTAAGACGGTTGCTGTCATTACAGACATGGATCAGCCGCTCGGCTTTGAGATCGGAAACGCAAACGAAGTCAAAGAAGCGATTGAAGTCCTTCAAGGGAAAGATGTCCGTGATTTGAAAGTCATCGCTTTGACGATTGCATCACACATGGCAGTCCTCGGTGATTTCTACCCGACGTTCGACGAAGCATATGCGGATCTCGAAACACGTCTCGGTAACGGAGCAGCACTTGACGTCTTTAAAAAGTTCATCGCAGCTCAAGGTGGCGACGCGTCTCTCGTTGACGACATGACAAAAGCACTTGAAACGAAATACGAAAAAACATTCGTCGCTTCAAAAGCAGGTTATGTCTCAGAAATCATCGCTGACGAAGTCGGTGTTGCAGCGATGATCCTCGGTGCAGGACGCGCGACGAAAGCAGATGAGATCGATCACGCAGCAAGCGTTACGTTGCACAAGAAAGTCGGCGACCGTGTCGAAGTCGGCGATGTCATCGCAACACTTCGTTCAAACAAAGAAACACTCGATCAAGCAATCGAAAAAATGGATCACGCGTACCATATCAGTGAAACGAAACCGGCAGAACGCCCGCTCGTTCACGCTGTTATCCAGTAAGCAATCCAATCAGCAATACTTGAGTAGTGGACGTCGTCCGCTACTCTTTTTTTATGATAAAATTGTAAGTGTAAAAATATGGGAGGGAAGTATATGAAACGTTGGATAATCGGGATTGCCAGTCTAATTGGAGTCATCGGAGGTAGTGCCTTATTGATGACTTTCGCTTTTACACAGGATATGAACTCGGATGGAACGAAAGAGACTGAAGTACAGCGGAAAGCAAAAACTTACTTAGAACAGCATCTTCCGGAAGCGAAGGTGACCGGTAGTCTTTACGACAACATGGGCAATTTTCCATTTGAATATGCCGCACGCGCGATAGACGAAAAAACGAATACTGAGTTTTTCGTCTATCAACAAGAGGAGTCGGGGAGGTTCGTTGACTCGTATCATGCGTCACTTTGGGAAGATCGGTTAGAGCGACGGATCCCGTCGCCGACTCTCGAACAACTGAACAATAATTGAGCGTGACCGTACTTTATGACAACGATAAAATACAGCAGCTAGGTGACGCGCGTTTTGATTCAAAGGCTTATTTACGGAAGGAAGTTGCTCCGACGCTCTTAGTGGACGTTCCACGCAAGCGACACGAACAGGATAAAGCGCAGGTCACAGCATGGGCAAAATCGTTGCGCGAACAAAAGATTCTTCAACATATGACAGTCAAGGTCGATTATGTTTCGGAAAAAGGAGAATTGCTTGAGAACGGAGATTCGCTCTTCGTAAAGCTGTAAGATGGATGGAAAAAATGAGAGTACGCGGTTCCTTTTCAATTTGTTATACTGGAAATACTTGTAATGAAAAAGGGGGAACTCTCATGAAACCACCACGCTTACAAAAAGGGGATAAGATTGCCATCGTGTCGCCGGCGTCTGCTGTCGCAGCATACGTACCGCGTCGTCTCGCCCGCGGTATCGCAACACTTGAAAAAATGGGGTTCGAGGTCGTCTTGATGCCGAACGCAACGGCTGTCCATAGTCATACGGCAGGAACAATCGGCGAACGGCTACAAGATTTACATATGGCGTTCGCTGATCCGTCAATCAAGGCGATCATCTCGACGATCGGTGGATTTAACTCGCACCAGTTGCTCGACGAACTTGATTATGAATTGATTCGGAACAATCCGAAGATCTTCGTCGGATACAGTGATATCACAGCACTGTTTGCGGGCATCTATCAGCAGACAGGATTGACGACGTTCGTCGGACCCGCACTGCTGACGCAGTTCGGTCAATTCGATGGTCTCGATCCATATACGGAAGAGTCATTCACTCGTACGTTCATGCAGACGGAACCGATCGGTCGAATCGAAGCATCGGAAGAGTGGACGGACGAGATTTTACGCTGGGATGTCGCGGATGATCGCAGACGAGAGCATCAGCCGAATGCAGGGTACACGATCGTCAAGACGGGCGTCGCAGAAGGTCCGATTCTGACGGGGAACACGGGAACACTTTTGCTGCTTGCCGGAACACCATACTTGCCATCATT
>NZ_DJUM01000056.1:19680-20492 GCF_002440475.1 Exiguobacterium sp. UBA6282
GTGCGTATGACAAGATTGCGGCGCTCGTCGTCGGACGCTTCCCGAGCAAGGTCGATTTTGATCCGGAGTTCTCGCTTAAAGATATCATTTTGCGCGCAACGCGAGGGTATGATTTCCCAATCGTTCTTGATGCGGACTTCGGGCATACGGATCCTGTCACGACACTCGCGAATGGAATTCGGATTCGTGTCGAAGCAACGGATTCGGTGACACTCGATGTGTTAGAGGCAGCCGTCGAGTAAAAAGGTCTGCACGACGTCCTGAAATTTGGTACACTGTACCATGGAATCACGATCTTGAATCGTGACGAATCTCTTGCTGAAAAGCGCGAAAGGTTGGTCAAACATGCAAAAAACTGGTCATATCTTATTAGAAGATGGAAATAAAATCGAATTCGAATTGTTCAACGATGAAGCACCGATCACGACTGAAAACTTCGAAAACCTTGCAAACTCGAACTTCTACGATGGATTGAACTTCCACCGTGTCATCCCAGGCTTCGTCTCACAAGGCGGATGCCCAATCGGAAACGGTACAGGCGGTTCAGGAAAAACGATTCCTTGCGAAACGTCTACATCATACCCACACAAACACAAAGCGGGTTCACTTTCGATGGCACACGCTGGTCGTAACACTGGATCAAGCCAGTTCTTCATCGTACATGAGCCACAACCGCACCTCGACGGTGTACACACAGTCTTCGGACAAGTGACTTCAGGTCTCGAACATGCACAAAAAATGAAGCAAGGCGCTGGCATCAAAGAAATCCGCGTCGAAGCATAAGTTCTTGCTCCTCTTCAAACGTTTGAAGA
>NZ_DJUM01000047.1:0-45968 GCF_002440475.1 Exiguobacterium sp. UBA6282
GCAAATCCATTCCAAAGCGCTTCGTAAGTTGAAAAATGCGCTCGGAAGTGCCTATTTAGCAGATCGTGTCGCCATGTGAAAGGGAGAATTATGACTGTCGTTTATATCTTATTAGCTGCACTCGTCTGTTATGCCCTGCTAGTTTTATTTCGTCAGCAGGCGGCGCTCAAAGACCGGATCACACATTTAGAACGCGAAAAAAACGAGACGGAACAAGTGTTATTACATTTCATGGAGCACGTCAACGCCATGACGGATACATCTATATATGAGACAACCGAACCCGTTGATCAAGTACCGGATGCGTCTTTACAAATAGTGCAGGTTGCTACAAATGAGAAGCCAGAAACCGTCGAAGTCGAACGGTCCGTTTCAAAGGAACCATCGTTAACGGATATCAAGCAGGCGCTACGAGAAGGAGCAGATCTTGAGACGCTTGCACGATCTTTGAATCGGGGGACCGGCGAGGTGGCTTTGATTGCTAAACTTTCTCATCAAACGAAGGTTGCCCCTCGGTAATCTTTATGCTATATTAGTCTACGGTGTTAATTACGCACGCATGTATCGCCAGCTGCGGTGCCTTTAATAGGTTAGCTGGACAGACGATCATCGCGGAGGACATCCAAAACCCAAAAGGAGGAATTCATCATGGCAGTAATCTCGATGAAACAATTGTTAGAAGCTGGTGTACACTTCGGTCACCAAACACGCCGTTGGAACCCAAAAATGGCAAAATACATCTTCACAGAACGGAACGGAATCTACATCATCGACCTTCAAAAAACGGTCAAAAAAGTAGACGAAGCATATAACTTCATCCGTGAAGTAGCGTCTGAAGGCGGAAACGTTCTTTTCGTTGGTACGAAAAAACAAGCTCAAGACACTGTGAAAGAAGAAGCGATCCGTGCAGGTCAATACTTCATCAACGAACGTTGGTTAGGTGGAACTCTCACGAACTTCTCTACAATCAAAAAACGTATCAACCGTTTGAAACAACTCGAAAAAATGGAAGAGAACGGTACATTCGAAGTTCTTCCTAAAAAAGAAGTCATCATTCTTAAAAAAGAAATGACTCGTCTTGAGAAATTCCTCGGCGGTATCAAAGATATGCCAGGCGTTCCGGATGCACTCTTCATCGTTGACCCACGCAAAGAGCGTATCGCGATTGCAGAAGCACACAAACTCAACATCCCAATCGTTGCGATTGTTGATACTAACTGTGATCCAGACGAAATCGACTACGTCATCCCAGCGAACGACGATGCGATCCGTGCAGTCAAATTGCTCACTGGTAAAATGGCTGACGCAATCCTCGAAGTTAAACAAGGCGAAGATAACGTAGCACCTGAAACTACTGAAGAAGTAGTAGCAGACGCTGAGTAATTCGTGATGCCAGGTGATAAAGGGAATCGACCTTTTATCACCTTTTTTTTGAAACTAAGGATGTTATAAGGAGGAATATCGAATGGCTATTACAGCAGCAATGGTTAAAGAACTTCGTGAAAAAACAGGTGCAGGTATGCTCGACTGCAAAAAAGCACTCGTTGAAACTGACGGTGATATGAATGCAGCAGTAGATTTCTTGCGTGAAAAAGGAATCGCTAAAGCAGCAGCAAAAGGCGATCGTATCGCAGCTGAAGGATTGACTGCAGTTGCAGTTGATGGCAACAAAGCGGCACTCGTCGAAATCAACTCAGAAACAGACTTCGTTGCAAAAAACGAACGTTTCCAAACGCTCGTTCAAAACATCGCAAACGCTGTTCTCCGTAACGGTTCAGAAACAGCTGAAGCGGCTCTTGCTTCTGAATATGAAGCAGGTAAAACAATCGACACATACATCTCAGAAGAAGCTTCAACAATCGGAGAGAAAATCTCACTCCGTCGTGTAGCGCTCTTCACAAAAGCAGATGATGCAGTCTTCGGTTCTTACCTCCACATGGGTGGACGCATCGGTTCAGTTGTCGTCATCGAAGGTACGACAGACGAAACAGTTGCAAAAGACGTTGCAATGCACATCGCAGCAGCACGTCCACTTTACGTTGACCGTACTTCTGTCACAGAAGAAGAAAAAGCACGTGAAGAAAAAGTCCTCACTGAGCAAGCATTGAACGAAGGAAAACCAGCTAACATCGTTGAAAAAATGATCGTTGGTCGTATGAACAAGTTCTTCGAGGAAATCTGCCTTGTAGATCAAACGTTCGTCAAAGATCCAGACTTCAAAGTTGGTAAATATGTAGAGTCTAAAGGCGGTAAAGTCGTGTCATTCGTACGCTTCGAAGTTGGAGAAGGTATGGAAAAACGCGAAGAGAACTTCGCTGAAGAAGTTATGAACCAACTTAAAAAATAAGAATCGGGATCATCCTGATGACAAGAGAAGGAACACGTATGCTTCAATCCACTTTCGTGTGGAAGTGGTTCGTGTTCCTTTTTTACGGAATTTAGCAAGGGGGACATAGTCATGCAACCGAAATATAACCGGATTGTGTTAAAATTGAGCGGAGAAGCGCTCGCAGGAGATCAAGGGTTTGGAATCAATCCTGTCATCGTCAAATCTATCTCGGAACAGATTCGCGAATTAGTTGAACTGAACGTTGAAGTAGCGGTCGTCGTCGGAGCTGGAAACATTTGGCGTGGCAAAACAGGTGCAGAACTTGGGATGGACCGGGCCAACGCCGATTATATGGGGATGTTAGCGACAGTCATGAACTCGCTTGCGCTTCAAGACAGCTTGGAAGATGTAGGTGTCGAGACACGCGTCCAAACATCTATCGAGATGCGCCAAGTAGCAGAACCGTACATCCGCCGCCGTGCGATGCGTCACCTTGAAAAAGGACGCGTCGTCATCTTTGCAGCAGGTACAGGGAACCCGTACTTCTCGACAGATACGACAGCTGCTCTTCGTGCAGCTGAAATCGAAGCAGAGGTCATCTTAATGGCGAAAAACAACGTCGATGGTGTGTACTCAGCTGACCCGAATGTTGATCCAGAAGCGAAGAAATTCGAGACGCTCTCTTACTTGGACGTCTTAAAAGATGGACTTCAAGTTATGGATTCTACAGCAACTTCACTTTGTATGGACAATGACATCCCGCTCATCGTCTTCTCGTTGATGGAAGAAGGTAACATCAAACGTGTCGTCATCGGTGACGAAATCGGGACAATCGTAAGGGGGAAATAATATGTCAAAAGAAATCTTAAAACAAGCCGAAGAACGGATGGAGAAAGCACATCTTTCACTTAAGAAAGAACTTGCGACGCTCCGCGCAGGTCGTGCAAACGTTGCGATTTTGGATCCCGTTCAAGTCGAATACTACGGTTCACCGACACCGCTCAATCAAGTAGCGAACGTCAACACACCAGAAGCACGTCTGATCTTGATCACTCCTTGGGATAAATCAATGGTCAGCGAAATCGAAAAAGCGATTCAACGTGCTGATCTTGGTCTTGCGCCGTCGTCTGATGGTACGGTCATCCGTCTTGCGATTCCACCACTAACGGAAGAGCGCCGGAAGGAACTCGTCAAACTCGTCAAGAAGTATACGGAAGAAGGTAAAGTTGCCCTCCGTAATATTCGTCGTGATACGAACGAGCAGTTAAAGAAACAAGAAAAAGATGGCGCATTGACAGAAGATGATCTGCGTGGATACACAGAAGATGTTCAGACGTTGACAGACAAGTTCGTTAAACAACTTGATCAGACGGCAACGGAAAAAGAACAAGAAATCATGGAAGTATGACGCGACGGATCGTCATGGGGGGGACTCTTTGTCACACGAAGAGTCCCTTTCTTCATAATTGAGAGAGGAGGAAGTGCGGATGTTTCAATGGTTGAATCAGACGAAAGAAACCGAAACCTATGATCGGGTACCGGAGCATGTCGCTATCATCATGGACGGAAACGGTAGATGGGCACAAAAACGCGGACTTCCGCGTATCATGGGACATCGCGAAGGTATGAAATCGATTCGTGAAGTCGTTCGGGTTGCAAATGAACTCGGCATTAAGAGTCTGACATTATATGCTTTCTCGACGGAGAATTGGACGCGTCCGGAAGAAGAAGTGAGTTTTCTCATGAAGCTGCCGGCGCAATTCTTAGAGTCGGATTTAAAAGAGTTAGACGCGCAAAATGTTAAAGTCGAGGTAGCAGGAGAAGTATCACGCCTCCCTCATTTCACACGTGAGGCAGTGGAACAAGCGAAACTGGATACGCAACATAATACAGGACTTCGTCTGATTTTCGCTCTGAATTATGGAGGACGCGATGAACTCGTTCAAGTCATGCAAAAACTGGGCGCACAGGTTCAGGCAGGAACACTGTCACCGGATGCGATTACAACGGAGACGATTGAACGCGAGTTGATGACAGGATCCGTAACCGACGTCGATTTCGTCATTCGAACGAGTGGGGAACAACGGTTATCGAACTTTTTACTTTGGCAAGCGGCATATGCGGAGTTTTATTTCACAGACGTCTTGTGGCCAGAATTTCGCCGAAATGCTTTCTTAGCAGCAATTGAAGATTACAATCAACGGACACGCCGATTCGGTGGCGTCTGATTAAATGAGGAACTAGCTTATGAAAACTCGAATCATCACAGGGATATGGGCTGGTGCTATCTTTTTGGCACTTCTGTATCTCGGCGGACTTCCCTTTTTAGCATTTATGGCAATCTTAACGCTTCTCGGATATACCGAGCTCGTTCGGATGCGACAATGGAGCGGCTCACGCGTTCCTCGGATTCTGTTTGGTATTGGGACGTTATTGCCTTTCGTTGGTATTTATGAAGAAGCAGTCGATCAGACGCTTCCGATCGGACTTTCGCCAATCGCTTGGGCAATGATCATTTTATTGATCGGTCTCTTCTGGAACGTATTCTCAAAAAATGTCTTTACGTTCGATGATGTTGCGTTTTTACTGCTGACGGCCGTGTATGTCGGTGTCGGTTTTGCATCATTCGCCTATATCCGCTTACTCGAACACGGATTAACGTGGTCACTGTTGATTATCCTCTTGATCTGGTTCACGGATTCAGGCGCTTACTTCGTCGGGAAACGATTCGGTAAGAATAAACTGTGGCCGTCGATCAGTCCCAACAAAACGATCGAAGGGGCAGTCGGTGGCGTACTGCTTGCCATCTTACTCGGTGTCGTATTTGAAGGTATCGAACCGACAGTCGGTTTTGGGAAAGTCATTGTCCTTGCCATCATCGTTGCCGTCGTTGGGCAACTTGGTGACTTGGTCCAGTCTGCTTACAAACGCCATTATGGTGTGAAAGATTCTGGAACGTTACTACCGGGTCATGGTGGTATTCTAGATCGGTTCGACAGCATGATGATCGTCTTTACGGTCCTCGTCGTACTTGATATCTTTGCTTGAGGAGGCACTTCATTATGAAGAAAATCAGTATCATCGGTGGTACAGGATCGATTGGTACGCAGACGCTCGATGTCATTGCGGCTAATCCAGACCTTTTTGAATTGACGAGTTTTGCATTTGGTCGAAACACGACGGTCGCCATACCGTGGTTGAACCGTCTGCAACCGATGCTTGTCGGCGTCCAAGATGAGACGACACGTCAAGAACTCGAGCAACACTTGACTTATCAGCCAACGATCGTTGTCGGTGAAGAAAAATTGCTTGATGTCGTGACGCATCCCGAAGTCGATACGGTCATTACAGCGGTCGTAGGAGCTGTTGGCTTACGTCCAACGCTTGCTGCAATCGAGGCGGGTAAGACGATTGGTCTTGCGAATAAGGAGACACTCGTCACGGCAGGTCATCTTGTCATGAAGTTGGCACGTGAGAAAAACGTGACGATCTTACCAGTTGACAGTGAACATGCGGCGATTTTCCAATGCTTAAACGGGGAACGTCGTGAAGATGTGCGTCAAATCATCTTGACGGCTTCAGGTGGTAGCTTCCGCGACCAAACGCGGGATGAGTTAGCGAATGTTACGGTCGAACAAGCACTAGCGCATCCAAACTGGTCGATGGGAGCAAAAATCACGATTGATTCTGCGACAATGATGAACAAAGGGTTCGAAGTCATTGAAGCACACTGGTTATTTGATGTCGATTATGCAGATATCGATGTCGTCATTCACCGTGAATCCATCATCCACTCGATGGTCGAATTCAACGATGGTGCGGTCATGGCACAACTTGGTATGCCTGACATGCGAGAACCGATTCAGTACGCTCTTACATATCCGTCCCGCCTTGAAATTCAAGGGGGAGAACGGTTAAACTTAAAGGAAATCGGACGCCTACACTTTGCTGATGCTTCATTTGAGCGTTATCCGTTGTTGCGACTTGCTTTTGAAGCAGGTCAAGCCGGCGGATCGATGCCATCAGTACTCAATGCTGCGAACGAACAAGCGGTGGATCGCTTCTTAAAAGGAGACATTCGCTTTTTAGAAATCGAAGCGAGCGTTGAGGCGGCGCTTCAAGCTCATGAACTTATCGAGGAGCCTTCCTTGGATCAAATCCTTGAGGCTGATCGATGGGCGCGTGAGTTCGTATCGTCTCTTACATTCGCTAACTAAGGATGGGATAAGTAATGACGACCTTTATTTCAATCGTGCTGATGTTCGGTGTACTCGTCGCCGTCCATGAATGGGGTCATCTCGTGATGGCGAAACGGGCAGGTATTCTCTGTCGGGAATTCGCGATTGGATTTGGACCGAAGATCTTTTCAGTGTTTAAGAATGAGACGTTGTATACGGTACGTCTGTTGCCAATCGGCGGTTACGTCAAGATGGCGGGTGAAGAACCGGAACTCGTTGAGATCAAATCAGGTCAAACCGTCGGATTACAGTTAAAGGACGGCGTCATCGAGACGATTTATTTCGATGCGGATCAGCCACAAGTCGACCAAGTCGTTACTGTCGAACGGATTGACTTATTGCGTCAACTCGAACTCGTTGGATTACAAGACGAGACATCGGTTCGCTACCCCGTTTCACCGACAGCATTTCTCGTTGAAGGTCAGACACGGACACAAATTGCACCGTACGATCGTACATTCGGTTCGAAATCCGTATGGAAGCGCGTCCTTGCGATCGCTGCAGGACCGTTCATGAACTTTGTCCTCGCGTTCGTTATCCTGTTCGGTCTTGCCTTATATAATGGCTCTCCAACGGGGGACAGCGTCATCGGAACAGTTCAAAAGGGTTCTCCGGCCGATCAAGCTGGACTTGTTGAAGGTGACCGGATTGTCTCGGTCAACGGTCAGGATACAGCCAAATGGACTGATTTACGTGCTGGATTCCAAGATCGTGCCGGTAAAGCGACAGAAGTGAAATACGAACGTGATGGGAAAGAAACGACAACACAAATCACGCCAAAAGTACAACAGCAAGGAGAACAGAAGGTCGGTATCATCGGCGTCACGAATGAGACAGAAAAATCATTCGGGACAGCACTCCAAACCGGAGTTTCAGAAACATGGCGGATGTCGACGCTCATTGTCGGAGCTGTTGGAGATCTCGTGACGGGTGTCGTCGGCGTCGATCAATTATCAGGACCAGTCGGGATCGTCAAAATGACCGATCAGGTCGCAGATAGTGGGTTCTCGATGCTATTGACATGGACAGCATTGTTGTCCGTCAACTTAGCAGTCTTCAACTTATTGCCACTTCCAGCACTTGACGGAGGACGATTGTTGTTCCTCTTCCTTGAAGCCTTACGCGGTAAACCAGTTGATCCTCAAAAAGAAGGATTGGTTCACTTCGTCGGTTTTGCGCTTTTGATGCTACTCATGCTCGTCGTCACTTGGAACGACATTCAAAAATTCTTTTAATTAATCACTCAGTCAAAGGAGTTCGTGACTCATTATGAAACAATCAAAACTATTCATGCCAACGTTGCGTGAAGTACCATCTGATGCAGAAGCCATCAGTCACCAACTCTTGCTTCGTGCAGGATTCATGCGTCAAAATGCCGCTGGGATCTATTCGTATCTACCCCTCGCAAAACGAGTACTCGCAAACATCGAGACGATCATCCGCGAGGAATTAGAAGCGGCGGGCGCGCAAGAATTACTGATGCCAGCGATTCAACCAGCTGAACTATGGGAAGAAACAGGACGCTGGGATATCTATGGACCTGAATTAATGCGCTTGACGGATCGTCATGATCGCCGGTTCGCGCTCGGAGCGACACACGAGGAACTGATCACTTCGATCGTTCGTGATGAATTGAACTCGTACAAAAAGTTACCGGTCAATCTCTTCCAGATTCAAATGAAGTACCGTGACGAACGTCGTCCACGTTTCGGTTTATTACGTGGTCGTGAGTTCATCATGAAGGACGCTTATTCGTTCCATTCTTCACAAGAGAGCTTAGACGAAGAGTATCAAAACATGTTTGATACGTATTCGCGGATTTTCACACGTGTCGGTCTTGAGTTCCGTCCAGTCGTCGCTGACTCAGGTGCGATAGGTGGTAGTGGAACACATGAGTTCCATGCGTTAGCAGCAATCGGTGAAGATACGATCGTCTATTCGGATCAGTCGGACTATGCGGCAAACTTAGAGATGGCAGAGTCGATCGATGCCTATCCGAAGCAAGACAAAGCACCAGAAGCACTTGAAGAAGTGCATACGGCAGATGCGAAGACGATCGAAGCGGTCAGCGCACATTTGAATTTACCAGCAAACGAATCAATCAAGACCGTTATCTTCAAGACGGAGCAAGGGCTTGTCATGGCACTCGTCCGGGGCGATCACGAAGTCAACGATATCAAGTTGAAAAACTATCTCGGTGCACTCGACATCACGATGGCGAGCGACGAAGAGATTGAAGCAGCGCTTCACTCAACGCCTGGAACACTTGGACCAATCGGGGCAGATATGAAGGTCGTCGCGGACTACGCGATTCGTGCCTTGACGAACGCTGTCTGTGGTGCAAATAAAGCGGAAACGCATTATATCCATGTCGACCCAAGCCGTGATTTCGAAGCAGAATATACAGACTTGCGCTTCGCAGAAGAAGGTGACGCGTCACCAGACGGTAACGGTCAAGTCAAGTTCGCTCGCGGGATTGAAGTCGGTCAAGTCTTCAAACTCGGAACACGTTACTCAGAAGGAATGGGAGCGACGTTCCTCGACGAGGGCGGTAAAGCACAACCTCTCATCATGGGTTGTTACGGCATTGGTGTCTCGCGGACATTGTCGGCAGTCGTTGAACAACATTATGATGAGCGTGGAATCATTTGGCCAAAAGCAATCGCGCCATACGATGTTCATTTAATCGTCGTCAATGGTAAAAATGCAGAACAACTCGAACTCGGAGAGACACTGTACCGTGAGTTGACGGCTGCAGGATTCAGCGTCTTGCTTGACGACCGGAAAGAACGAGCAGGTGTCAAGTTCGCCGATGCTGATTTGATCGGTCTACCGGTTCGCTTGAACGTCGGGAAAAAAGCGACAGAAGGAATCGTCGAATTAAAAGCCCGTCGTGGTGGCGATGCAGAAGAAGTTGGACAGGAACAAGTCGTTGAGGCTGTTCGTTCACTCTATGAAGGTTTAGAATAAAGAATGGAGACGGTCACTTTTCATAAAGTGACTGTTTTCTTGTCTCACACCCATTCGCCCCTTGGGCAATCCGCAAGAGGAGGAGGAGTTGCTGTCACGGTGTGAAGCGATCAGACAGCACAATTGCGAGTGGATACACAACAACGCATGTCACTGTTGCTCAGTGACTTGGAATTACCGAACGGTATCATTGAAGAATACTTTCACGAAGCAGTTCTCGAGAAGCTTCGCGTCAATAAAGCAAAGGCAACCTGGACATTTGAAATTCGCTTGCCACATGTTTTACCCCAAAACGTCTATCAACTCTTTACGAGTCGTTTGACAAGTCGGTATCAGCAATTTGCCGAAGTCAAAATCATATTACACGCAGATAGCCGTCCAGATGAACGGATGTATCATGATTACTGGCCATATGTCGTGCAGGATCTCGCAGATGTCTCATCGGCAATGCGGACACAACTCGGGCGTGTCTTACCGGAGTTTAAAGAACAGAAACTATTCATTCCGGTCCGAAGTGAACCGGAAGCAGGTTTCTTAAAGAGTAGCTTATGTGGGGAATTACAATTACTCTATAGTGCTTACGGATTCCCAAAATTCAACTGTGAACCGATTGTTCAGATCAACGAATCGAAACAAGAAGCGTTGCGAAATCAGGTGAAACAGGAAGACATGGAAGAAGCAAAACGGATGCTCGAGTTGCAATTCAAACGGGAACAATCGCGAGATGACGATGATGGCCCTGTCGAAATCCGGATCGGGAAACCAATTCAAGATGAGATCGTTCCGATCAAGACGATTCAAGATGAGGAACGACGGATTGCGATCCGTGGTCTTGTTTTCTCAGCTGAGAGTCGTGAACTACGAAGTGGGAAGACAATTTTTACGTTCAAGATGACAGATTATACGGACTCGCTCGTCGTCAAAATGTTTGCGCGTGACGAAACAGACGTCAAAATCCTCTCAGCCATCAAAAAAGGCATGTGGATTCAAGCAGCAGGTCGTGTCGAGTTCGATACGTTCCTGCGCGATCTCTGTATGATGATTGCCCAACTGTCAGAAGTGAAGATGGAAGCCCCTGCTGACCCTTGGGCAGGCGAGAAACGTGTCGAGTTACATGCACACTCGCAAATGAGCCAGATGGACGCCGTCATGAACGTGACAAAATACGTCGAGCGTGCCGCAAAATGGGGTCACCCTGCTGTCGCGATTACGGATCACGCCGGTGCACAAAGTTTTCCGGATGCCTACTATGCCGGAAAGAAAAACGATATCAAGGTACTGTACGGAATTGAAGCAAACGTCGTCAATGACGGGGTGCAAGTCGCCTACCATCCGGTGGAGCGCAATTTGGATGACGCGACATTCGTCGTCTTTGACGTCGAGACAACTGGTTTATCGGCGATGTACAACAAGATCATCGAACTTGCAGCTGTTAAAATCCACGATGGTGATATCATCGATAAATTCGAAGCATTCGCGGATCCGAAGCATCTATTGTCGGCGACGACGATTGACTTGACAGGGATTACCGATGATATGGTCCGGGGAAAACCAGACCCGGAACAAGTCGTCAAGGAATTCATGGACTGGGTCGGCGACTCGATTCTCGTTGCCCACAATGCCTCGTTTGATATTGGATTCTTGAATGCGACACTCCGGTCTGGTGGTCACGATGAATCAGTCTTACCGGTCATTGATACGCTTGAGTTAGCCCGTGTCCTGATGCCGACACTTAAAAACCACCGGTTGAACACACTCGCGAAACGATTTGACATCGAATTGACGCAGCATCACCGCGCCATTTATGATGCGGAAGCGACAGGATATTTGATGGTCAAGTTGCTTCAAATGGCAGATGAGATGTTCAACATGAAGACACATGCCTCACTCAACCGAGAGATGGGAAAAGATATCTCGCGGGCACGACCATACCACGCGACGGTCTATGCGAAGAACCGGACGGGCTTGAAGAATCTGTACCAATTGATTTCGATTGCTCACACAAAACACGTGCACCGTGTCGTGCGGACACCACGCTCGCAACTCATCGCACATCGGGATGGATTGATCATCGGGTCAGCTTGTGATAACGGCGAGGTATTTGATGCCGCCTTGAATAAGTCGGACGAAGATTTAGCAAAAGTGATGCAGTTCTATGATTTCATCGAGATTCAACCACCAGCGATGTATGGTCATTTGATCGAACGGGAAATCGTTCAGAATGAACTTGAACTGCGCGAGCTGATCAAAAAGATCATCCGTGTCGCGGAAGAACATGACATCTTACCAGTCGCGACTGGTAACGTACATTATCTCGATCAACATGACGCCACGTATCGAGAAATTTTGATCCGGACGCAAGGTGGAGCGAACATGCTGAACATGCGAAAACAATTGCCACCGGCGCATTTCCGGACGACGAAGGAAATGATGGACGACTTTAAGTTCCTCGGACCAGATGTGTCGGAACGTCTCGTCATCACGAACAGTCAAGCCGTCGCGGAACAGTTCGAGAACATCGATATCATTCCAAAAGATCTTTATACACCGAAGATCGAAGGGGCAGACGAAGAAGTTCGGAATCTGTCGTACGATATGGCGCACCGGATTTACGGCGAGACGTTACCGGAGATCGTCGAAGCCCGACTCGAAAAAGAGTTGAAGTCGATTATCGGTCACGGATTCGCTGTCATCTATTTGATTTCCCATAAACTCGTAAAAAAATCACTCGACGACGGCTATTTGGTCGGTTCACGGGGATCGGTCGGATCAAGTCTCGTTGCGACGATGACGGAGATCACGGAAGTCAATCCATTACCACCGCATTATGTCTGTCCAAATTGTAAGGAATCGGAGTTCTTCGATGATGGTTCCGTTGGTTCGGGATTCGACTTACCGGATAAGTCCTGTTCGAAATGTGATGTCCCATTGTTCAAGGATGGTCATGATATTCCGTTTGAAACGTTCCTTGGATTTAAAGGGGATAAAGTACCGGATATCGATTTGAACTTCAGTGGGGAATACCAGCCGCAAGCACACGCCTATACGAAAGTCTTGTTCGGTGACGATTACGTCTACCGTGCCGGAACGATCGGTACGATCGCTGAGAAGACGGCGTATGGCTATGTCAAAGGGTATCAGTCAGAGAATGAGCTGACATATCGGAATGCGGAAGTCGATCGTCTTGTCAGTGGTGTCACTGGCGTCAAACGGACGACTGGTCAACACCCGGGAGGGATCATCGTCGTACCGGACTACATGGATATCTATGATATCAGTCCGATTCAGTATCCGGCAGACGATATGGGTTCTGAATGGAAGACGACACACTTCGACTTCCATTCGATTCACGATAACTTACTCAAACTCGATATCCTCGGTCACGATGATCCGACGATGATCCGGATGCTACAGGATTTATCGGGACGTGATCCGAAGACGATTCCGGTCGATGATCCAGAAGTGATGAAAATCTTCAGTTCGACGGAATCGATCGGTGTGACGCCGGAACAGATTGATTCAAAAACGGGAACGCTCGGTATTCCGGAGTTTGGGACGAAGTTCGTTCGCCAAATGTTAGAGGAGACGAAACCGACGACGTTCTCAGAGCTCGTTCAGATTTCAGGACTCTCGCACGGAACGGATGTCTGGCTCGGAAATGCCAGCGAATTAATTTACAACGGAACGTGTGAACTAAAAGATGTCATCGGTTGTCGAGATGACATCATGGTCTACTTGATTTATGCCGGTCTTGAACCGTCACTTGCCTTTAAAATCATGGAGTCGGTCCGTAAAGGGAAAGGACTCTCGATTGACATGGAAGAGGCGATGATCGAGAACGATGTGCCGCTCTGGTATATCGATTCCTGCAAGAAAATCAAGTACATGTTCCCGAAAGCCCATGCTGCCGCTTACGTCTTGATGGCTGTCCGGATTGCCTATTATAAAGTCCATCATCCGATGTATTACTACGCTTCGTACTTTACGGTACGTGCGGGTGATTTTGATATCGGTGCGATGAATAAGGGCTCTGCTGCCGTTCGGAAAGTCTTGCAAGACATCAAGGACAAAGGTTTCGAAGCGACGGCGAAGGATAAGGGATTGTACACGGTTCTTGAAATCGCGCTCGAGATGATCGAACGCGGCTTTACGTTCCAAAAGGTCGATCTCTATCGCTCGAGTGCAACGGAATTCCTCATTGACGGGGATACGTTGTTACCACCGTTTAATGCCGTGACAGGTCTAGGGACGAATGCTGCGAAGCAAATCGTCGAAGCACGTAAAGGCGGCGAATTCCTCTCGAAGGAAGACCTCCAAAAACGCGCCAAATTGTCGAAATCGATCATCGAGACGCTCGATAACCTAGGCTGTCTCGAAGGGTTACCAGACGAGAATCAGCTCTCCTTGTTCGACTTGTAAGCCCTTAGGAACACTTGCTTTGAGCGCTTTCCTATGCTATATTGAGTGAGGAAATGTTTTTTATACTACGACTTGGAAGGAGTAGGGGGACCTGCTCCTTTCTTGTTTGTTTTTTGAAGGAGGATGAAGATGACGAACGTAACGGAAAAGGTCGAAGCGCTCGCAAAACCAATCGTCGAACGAGAGGGGATGGAGCTAGTCGACGTTGAATTCGTCAAAGAAGGGGCGGATTGGTTCCTACGTGTCTCCATCGACAAAGAGGGTGGCGTAGATCTTGAAGACTGCGTCAAAATCAATGAACAGTTATCGGAAGCATTGAATGACAATGATCCGATCGACGAGCCGTATTACCTCGACGTCGCTAGTCCAGGAGCGGAACGTCCACTGAAGAAAGACGAGGACTTCGAAAAGGCGATTGGGAAACATGTGTACATTAAAACGCACGATCCGGTAAAGAATGCGGTTGAATTCGAAGGAACGTTGCTCGCGTATACACCTGAGATGCTTGAAATCGAAGTGCGTGTCAAAACAAGAAAATTGAAAATTGAGATACCGGTCGACAAGATTTCACTTGCGCGACTTGCGGTAATGTTCTGACGGAAAGGAAGAGAACGATGGGACCACAGTTACTCGAGGCGATCAATCAAATCGCGAAAGAGAAGGAAATTGACAAGAACATCATCATCGATGCGCTCGAACAGGCATTGATTTCAGCGTACCGACGCAACTTCGGAAAAGAGTCGGAGGCTGTAAAGGTCGAATTCGACCAGCAGACAGGAGACATCCGTGTCTTCGCGCTTAAGGAAGTCGTCGAACGATTGACACAACCAGAAGAGCAACTTTCGCTTGAAGAGGCGCACGAGATCGATCCGACATATGAACTCGGCGATTTCCATAAAGTCGAAGTGACGCCAGGCGACTTCGGTCGTGTTGCAGCACAAACAGCAAAACAAATCGTCACACAAAAAATGCGTGAAGCAGAACGCGAACGCATCTACAATCACTTCGCGGATCGTGAAGACGAGATCATGACAGGTATCGTCGAGCGTCAAGATGCACGCAACTTGTACGTCAACCTAGAAGGTATCGAAGCTGTCTTGACGACACACGAGCAAATGCCGAACGAGCGTTTCGGGATTCGTGATCGCATCAAGGTGTACGTCACGAAGGTTGATCCGATGGTCAAGGGATCAGGGGCATCGATTCTCGTATCACGGACACATCCAGGTCTCTTAAAACGTCTCTTCGAAATCGAAGTACCAGAGATTTCAAGTGGCGAAGTCGAAGTCAAGTCTGTGGCGCGTGAAGCGGGCGACCGTTCGAAAATCGCAGTCGCAGCGGACGACATCGATCCAGTCGGTGCATGTGTCGGACAAAAAGGGGCACGTGTACAACGCATCGTCAATGATTTGAACGGGGAAAAAATCGATATCGTCCGTTACTCGGATGATCCGAAAGAATATGTCGCGAACGCACTCAGCCCAGCTCAAGTCGTTGCGGTCTATGTCAACGAACCAGCGAAAGCGACAATCGTCGTCGTTCCAGATTTCCAACTGTCGCTTGCAATCGGGAAACGTGGTCAAAACGCGCGTCTCGCAGCGAAATTGACAGGATGGAAAATCGACATCAAGAGCGAGTCTGAAGCGGAAGCGATGGATCTCGAAGATGTCTTCGCGACGGAAGAGCCGGCAGTAGAAGCGGTCCAAGTCGAAGGCGAGGAATAATTCGTGCAAAAAAAGGTACCATTACGTAAGTGTGTCATCACACAAGAAATGAAACCGAAAAAAGAATTAATTCGTGTCGTCCGGACACCTGAACAAGAGGTCGTCATCGATTTAAATGGTAAGATGAATGGGCGAGGTGCCTATTTATCGAAAGATGCGGCAGTCATTGCGACGGCGAAGAAAAAACGGACGCTTGATCATCATTTAAAGGTCAAGACGACAGATGCCTTATACGATGAATTGCTTGAAATCGCGGGAGGTACAAATGAGTAAATGGGAATCCCTTCTCGGTCTCGCGAATCGAGCTAGAAAAGTGACGACGGGAGAAGAACTCGTACTGAAAGAAGTACGAGGAGGGCAAGCGAAGCTTGTTCTTTTAGCAGCAGATGCGGGGGCTGCCACGCGTAAGAAAGTCACAGATAAATGTACGAGTTATCAGGTTCCTTACCTAGAAGTCGCCGACCGTACGATTCTCGGTCAAGCATTAGGAAAGGATGCGCGTGTTGTCGTGTCAGTCAATGAAGCCGGATTTGCGAAAAAGCTAACTGAACTCCTCTCGAACGACTAATTGGAGGTGGATCCTTTGGGTAAACGTGTATACGAATTCGCCAAGGAACAAAATGTAACAAGTAAGCAGGTCATCACCCAGCTTGAAAAGCTGGAGAAACCAGTCAAGAATCATATGGCAGTATTAGATGAACAGACAGTACAGCAACTCGATCAAGTATTTAATCCCGAGAAATATCGGGCTCAAAAGACGGAGGCTCCAAAACAAGTGAAATCAGATAATAAACCGAACCGACCAGGAAGTACAAACAAACCAGCAGGTAACCAATCACGTAACAGCAAAGGCGGACGCCCAGAATTCGGCAACCGTAACAACCGTGGCGGCAAACGTCGTCCGAACCAAAAGAAAGCAGAACCGCGTAAACTTGAAGTAGCGGATCCGAACTCGAAGTCGAGTCAACGTAAAGCTGCTCGCCGTGCACAAGAAGAGGCGATGGCAAACGTCGTTCAATACTCTGACAACTTGACAGTCGGTGAACTCGCTGAAAAAATGGCGAAAAAACCGAATGAACTGATCATGAAATTGATGGGTCTCGGTGTCATGGCGAACATCAACCAAGATCTTGATGACGAGACAGTGGAACTTCTCGCGACAGAGTTCGGCTTTGAAGTCGAGAAGACAGTCCAAGTCGATGAGACGGACTTTGATCAGTACGAATTGAATCTCGACCAGTACGAATTGTCTGAGCGTCCACCGGTCGTTACGATCATGGGACACGTTGACCACGGTANNCACAGCACATCGGTGCTTACCAAGTTGAGATCGACGGCAAGAAAATTACGTTCCTTGATACACCAGGTCACGCGGCGTTCACGACAATGCGTGCACGTGGAGCAGATGTCACGGATATCGCGATCATCGTCGTTGCAGCGGATGACGGTGTCATGCCACAGACGGAAGAAGCGATCAGCCACGCGAAAGCAGCTGGCGTTCCAATCATCGTTGCTGTCAACAAGATGGATAAAGAAGGCGCAAACCCAGACCGTGTCAAACAAGAATTGACAGAGTTCGAACTCGTTGCAGAGGACTGGGGTGGCGATACGATCTTCGTACCCGTTTCAGCACTTAAAGGTGACGGTATCGATGAATTGCTCGAAATGATTCTTCTCGTTTCAGAAGTACAAGAATACAAATCAACACCAGAAATGAACGGTCGCGGAACAGTCATCGAGGCGAAACTCGATAAAGGACGCGGTCCAGTCGCGACGCTTCTTGTACAACACGGAACACTTCGTGTTGGGGATCCAATCGTTGTCGGTCACACGTTCGGTCGTATCCGGGCAATGGTCAACGATATCGGTCGTCGTGTTAAAGAAGTTGGACCATCGACGCCAATCGAAATCACAGGTTTGAACGACGTACCGAAAGCAGGCGATCAATTCTTCGCATTCGAAGATGAGAAAAAAGCCCGCCAAATCGGTGAAGCGCGTTACCAGCGTGAAATCGAAGCACAACGTCGTGATTCGGCGAAAGTCAGCTTAGAAGATCTCTTCGATCGTATTAAAGAAGGCGAAGTCAAGGACCTCAACATCATCATCAAAGGTGACGTACAAGGTTCAGTTGAAGCCTTAGCCGGTTCATTGAAGAAAATTGATGTCGAAGGTGTTAAAATTAACATCGTACACTCAGGTGTCGGTGCCATCACGGAAGGTGACGTCATCCTTGCTTCGGCAGCGAATGCAATCATCATCGGATTCAACGTTCGTCCGGATGGTAACGCGAAATCAATGGCGGATCAGGAGAAAGTCGAAATTCGTCTTCACCGGATCATCTATAACGCAATCGAAGAAATCGAGCAAGCGATGAAAGGTCTTCTTGATCCTGAATTCGTTGAAAAAATCATCGGTCAAGCTGAAGTCCGCGATGTCATCAAAGTATCGAAAGTCGGTACGATCGCAGGTGGATATGTCACAGAAGGTAAGTTGACGCGTGATGCAGGCGTCCGTGTCGTTCGTGACAGTATCGTCATCTACGAAGGAAAACTCGATACACTTCGTCGTTTCAAAGATGATGTCAAAGAAGTCGCTACTGGCTATGAGTGTGGAATTAAGATTGAAAAATATGATGATATCAAAGTCGATGATGTCATCGAAGCGTTCATCATGGAAGAAGTCAAACGGAAGTAACAGAACGGAATCCATTCTTCCGAACTGGAGGGAATAAATATGAGTTTACGCTCGAATCGTGTCGCCGAACAGATGCGTAAGGAAATTACGCAATTGCTCATCAAAGATGTCAAGGATCCTCGCGTCAAGACGATTACCGTCACAGGTGTCGAAGTGACAGGAGACTTACAACAAGCGACGATCTTCTACTCGGTCCTCGGTGACGAAAAAGCACGTGAGGATGCGCGCATCGGTCTCGAAAGATCAAAAGGCTTCATGCGCAAGGAAATCGGATCGCGGATTCGTCTACGGAAAACACCTGAACTATTGTTCGAGGTCGATTCTTCTGTCGAATACGGATCACGCATTGATGAGTTGCTTCGGAATTTGAACAAAGATTAACATCTAAGGCAACCACGTGTGTGGTTGCCTTTTTTCAAGGAGGAAATAACGTGGAACCCATCGGAGTATTACCGTTAGATAAACCAGCGGGTATGACGAGTCATGATTGCGTCTTTCGTCTACGTCGCTTGTTTCAAACGAAAAAAGTCGGACATACAGGTACGCTTGATCCGGAAGTAACGGGTGTCTTACCGATTTGTCTCGGTCGAGCGACGAAGCTTGCCCGCTTCATCACGGATGAAGGAAAGCGCTACGCAGCGGAAGTGACGATTGGCTTTGCAACGACAACGGAAGATGCGCACGGGGAAACAGTTCGCGAAACAGCGGTTGAACCGGGAACTATTACCGAGGAAGCAATTGCAGACATCTTGACTCAATTGACAGGAGAGATCGAGCAGACGCCACCGTATTATTCAGCTGTTAAAGTGAATGGGAAAAAACTATATGAATATGCACGAAAAGGCATTGAAGTCGAACGACCGACACGAATCGTCCGCATCGATCGATTAGAACGGACATCGGACCTTGTGTTCGAAGGTGGTCTTTGTCGTTTCCGTCTCGATATCGCTTGTGGAAAAGGAACGTATATTCGGACATTAGCAGTAGAAATCGGAGAACGACTTGGTTACGCGGCACACATGAGTGAACTACGCCGGACAGGCTCTGGTGCGATTGCTGAGACGGATACAGTGACTCTTGAGACACTCGAATCGTATGAGACGGTCGAAGAACGGATGCAACACGTTCTACCGATTGAACACGTCATCCAAAAATGGCCACGCTTGACGGTCGATGCGTCAACAGCGCAACGTGTCTTGAACGGAGCAAAGCTAACAAGCATTCCAGTCGAATTCGAGCTGTTTACTGTCTATAATGAAGAAGACGTACCTTTAGCGCTATATCGACGTCTTCCAGAAGAACAGGTAGCACGCGTTGAGGTCATGCTACAAATCGATTAAGATCGGAGAGAGCATCATGGACATCATACATTTAACATATCCGGAACAACCTCAAAAAGACCCTGCTGTCATCGCACTCGGCTTTTTTGACGGTGTACATCTCGGACATCAGCAAGTCATCGCAGCAGCACTAAAAGAAGCGGAGGCTCGTCGCCTGCCTTTGGCTGTCATGACCTTTGATCCCCATCCGAAACAAGTGCTTGGTAAAGGGGATGAACCAGTCCACTACATCACGCCGCTTGAACGCAAATTAGAGAAACTCGAGCAGCTTGGTGTCGATCGTGTTTATGTGATTGAGTTTACGATTCCTTTCTCGGAATTATCACCGCAAGCTTTCGTCGACGAATATCTGATTGCGTCTGGAGCAGAACACGTCGTTGCTGGATTCGATTATTCCTACGGTCGCTTCGGAGCCGGCAAAATGGCGACGCTTGATTTTCATAGTCGTGGCACATTTACGCATACCGTTGTAGCAGAATTCCAAGAAGAAGCTGAAAAGATCAGCTCAACCCGGATTCGTCGTTTACTTGCTGCAGGAGAAGTCGAACCGGCTGCACGTTTGCTTGGAGAACCCTACCAAATCAAAGGCACAATCATTCACGGTGACGCACGCGGACGGCAAATCGGTTTCCCGACAGCCAACATGCGACCGGAATTCGCCTACGTCATTCCGAAACTTGGTGTGTATGCGACATTCGTTCGCTTAGCAGACGGTCGCCGGTTCAAGGCGATGACGAATGTCGGGAGACGCCCAACGTTCTATGAGACGGGAGACGTCAGTATCGAGACGCATCTTCTTGACTTTGATGAAGATCTTTATGGTCAAGAATTGACGCTTGAATGGATCGCTTACTTACGCGATGAAAAAGCCTTCAACGGTATCGATCAATTGAAAGAACAATTGGCACGGGACCGCGAAGAAGCAAATGTACAATTAAGCGTTTGACAGTACGGACAGGGTTCGTTATGATAGGTCAGTACGATCACGTACAGCCGATTCACTTGGCATCTGGTCTCACCATCCGATGCTCGGGAATACGGTCATTTATAAGATGGAGGTGGAGTGACAATGGCACTCACAAAAGAACGTAAAAACGAAATCATCGAAGCATATGCTACGAAACAAGGCGATACTGGTTCGCCGGAAGTACAAGTTGCTGTTTTAACTGAACAGATCACAACTTTGAACGATCACTTACGTACACACAAAAAGGATCACCACTCACGTCGTGGTCTCTTGAAAATGGTCGGTCGTCGCCGTAACTTGCTCACATACCTTCGTAACAAGGATGTTGCACGTTACCGTTCGTTGATCGAGCGTCTTGGTCTCCGTCGCTAATCCCGACGAGAACGAGGTAGGGAAGCAGGAGCATCGTCTCCTGTTTCTTTTTTTTGCCGATTCATGGACTTTTTGCGCAAGAACCTACATAATTAGATTTGAATGAAAAAACGGATAGCAGTGAGAGGAGATTTGTGCATGTCACAAACAAAACAGACGTTTTCGACCGAACTCGGTGGACGTCCATTAACGATTGAAATCGGTCAATTAGCAAAACAAGCGAACGGAGCAGCATTGATTCGCTACGGTGATACAGCCGTTCTTGCTACGGTCGTTGCATCAAAACAACCAAAGGACTTAGATTTCTTCCCATTAACAGTGAACTATGAAGAAAAATTATATGCGGCAGGGAAAATCCCAGGTGGATTCCTTAAACGTGAAGGACGTCCTGGAGAGAGCGCGATCTTGACTTCGCGTCTGATCGACCGTCCAATCCGTCCATTATTCCCGGATGGTTTCCGTCACGACGTACAAGTGGCGACGACGGTTCTTTCGTCAGATGCTGACAATTCACCAGAAGTCGCTGCGATGATCGGGGCTTCGATTGCGCTTTCGATCTCGGATATTCCATTCGACGGTCCAATCGCAGGCGTGACGATCGGTCGCGTCGACGGAGAATTCGTCGTGAACCCGACTTCAGCGCAAATGGAAGTCAGCGACATCGACCTTCAAGTTGCTGGAACAAAACATGCCGTCAACATGGTTGAAGCAGGTGCGAAGGAAGTATCGGAACAAGCAATGCTTGAAGCGATTTTACTTGGACACGATGTCATCAAGGAAATGATCGCGTTCCAAGAAGAAATCGTCGCACAAGTCGGTAAAGAGAAGTTCGAATATACGGTATCAAGCTTCGATGAGACAATCGTCAATCGCCTGAAAGCAGAAGCATTAGCAGAAGTCACACAAGCGGTTCAAGTTGAAGAAAAACAAGCGCGTGACATTGCTATCAACGAAGTCATCGCAAAATACATCGAGTTGTATGCAGCTGACGAGTCTGTCACAGCAGAGCAACTGGCAGAAGTATCAGGCGTGCTCAACAAGTTCGTCAAAGACGAAGTCCGTCGTCTCATCACGGAAGACAAAGTTCGTCCAGATGGTCGTGGTCTTGCTGAGATCCGTCCGCTTGATTCAGAAGTCGGACTCTTGCCACGTGCACACGGTTCAGGTCTGTTCACACGCGGTCAGACACAAGTCTTGTCTGTAGCGACACTTGGTGTTGCGGGTGACGCTCAAATCATTGATGGACTTGGTCTGAAGGAAGAGAAACGTTTCATGCACCATTATAACTTCCCACCATTCTCAGTTGGGGAAGCACGTCCGATGCGTGCACCAGGTCGTCGTGAAATTGGTCACGGGGCACTCGGAGAACGCGCACTTTTACCAGTTCTTCCGAATGAAGTTGATTTCCCGTACACGATTCGTCTCGTGTCAGAAGTGCTTGAGTCGAACGGTTCTTCATCACAGGCTTCCATCTGTGGTTCGATCCTTGCCATGATGGATGCGGGTGTTCCATTAAAAGCACCTGTCGCTGGTATCGCGATGGGCTTGATCATGGAAGGCGAAAATTACTCGATCTTGACAGATATCCAAGGGATGGAAGATCATCTCGGAGATATGGACTTTAAAGTCGCTGGAACTCACGAAGGTGTCACAGCTCTCCAAATGGATATGAAAATTGGCGGAATCACGCGTCAAATTCTTGAAGAAGCACTTGAACAAGCACGTCTTGGTCGTCTGCATATTCTTGAGCATATGCAATCTGTCATTGCTGAACCGCGTGTCGAATTGTCGCAATACGCGCCGAAAATCGTCACACTTAAAATCAATCCAGATAAAATCCGTGATGTCATCGGACCTGGTGGTAAAGTCATCAACGGTATCATCGATGAGACAGGCGTTAAGATCGACATCGATCAAGACGGAACAGTCTTTATCGCTTCGACGGATCAAGCTGGCATCGATCGTGCCCGTCAATTGATCGAAGATATCGTCCGTGAAGTCGTCGTCGGTGAAGAGTTCGATGGAACGGTCCGTCGCGTTGAGAAATTCGGTGCATTCGTCGAATTGTTCAAAGGAAAAGACGCACTCGTCCACATCTCGGAACTCGCACTTGACCGTGTTGGTCAAACGGAAGATGTCGTTAAACTTGGAGATAAGCTAAAAGTCCGTGTCACAGAAATCGATGACAAAGGACGCGTTAACGCGTCGCACAAAGTCCTGCTCGTCGAAGGGTTAAGCGAAGAAGACCGTGCCGCATACGAAGAAAAGAAAAAGACAGAGCGTGAGAACCGCCCGCCACGCCGGGATCAGGGTTCACGCCCACCACGTGACGGACAACGTCCACCACGTCGTAACTAATGAATCCAAGGTGGCTCGACGGTGCAGAGAATGCAACGAGAGCCACCTTGTTTCCTATATTTGGAGGAATTACTATGATCGAACGGATACAACTAGAAAACGGGGTTCGACTAATCGTTGAACGGATGCCAGAAGCACGCAGCGTCGCGACCGGAATCTTCATTCAAGCAGGAAGTCGGACGGAACAGATCGAGGAGCATGGTATCAGTCATCTCATCGAGCATATGATGTTCAAAGGAACAAAACGCCATACGGCAAAAGAGATTGCGGTTTATTTTGACCGACTTGGTGGAAATATTAATGCGTTCACGAGTAAGGATCAAACGTGTTATTACGTCAAGACATTAGATGAACATGCAGGTGAAGCCTTTCAAGTGTTGGCGGACATGTTCCTCGAATCGACGTTCGATGCGGAGGAACTAGAAAAAGAGAAAAAGGTCGTCATTGAAGAGATTAAAATGTACGATGACACACCAGATGATCTCGTCCATGAGTTATTAGCTGTTGCGGCTTACGGAGAGGATGTCATGGCTCGTCCGATTCTTGGAACGGAAGAGAGTGTACTTCGGATTGATCGTACAATGATTGAACAGTATCTCGAAGAAGCATATGCTCCGGATCAAATCGTCATTTCCGTTGCCGGAAACGTCTCAGACGAGTTGATTACGCAGATTCAAGAGCGGATGTCAATCCTCATATCACGATCGAAGACCCGTGAGACAGCGTCACCAAGGTTACAAAATGGTGTGATTCGTAAGGAAAAGGATACGGAACAGGCACATATTTGTTATAATTTCCGTGCGATTCCTTCTGCTGATCCACGATTGCCTGCCCTCGCCTTACTCAACAATGCATTCGGTGCGACGATGTCGAGTCGCTTGTTCCAATCAATCCGAGAGGAACGCGGTCTTGCTTATTCAGTCTTTTCCTATTACACGACGTTTGACGATCATGGCACGTTCACGATCTATGTCGGTACGTCTCCGGAATCAGTCGAAGAGGTCGAACAGGTTCTCGCTGCTGAGATTGATCGCTTGAAGCGAGACGGACTATCCGCTAAGGAACTCGAAGATGGCATTGAACAGCTAAAAGGTTCTCTGATTTTAGGAAACGAAGGCACATCGAGCCATATGAACCGAAATGCCCGAAATGAGTTGCATCTGCATCGTCACCCGTCACTCGAAGAAGTACTAGCGGATGTAGAACGAATTCGTCCATCGGACATCGAAGGGCTGATTGAGCACATCTTTTCGGAGGAACCGGCAAAGGCCTATATTCTTCCGGCAGACCAAGAAGAGGAAGCATGACAGCAGAACGGAATAGATGAAACATATGAAATGACGATGTCGAGAAAGAAGGAATACCGTTGAATTTAGCTGAACTGATTCAAGTCATACAGACGCAAAAAATCGAACGAATGGTAGAAGTGGACGTCACGTCCATCACGACCGATTCACGGGATGTTAAACCGGGAACATTGTTCGTCGCCATCAAAGGGTATACTGTTGATGGACACGACTATGCCAAACAGGCAGAAGCACAAGGAGCGGTCGCAATCGTTGCGGAACAACCGGTCAATGTGTCGATTCCTGTCATTCTCGTTCGTAGTACATCACGTGCCATTGCCGAATTGGCTGGCAAATTCTATGATTATCCTTCTGAAAAGATGCGGATGATTGGTATTACAGGAACGAACGGGAAAACGACGACGACGACGATTGTCCGTGATATATTAGCGCACCTTGGTCGGAAAACGGGTATCATCGGAACGGTCGAAGTCAAGATTGGTGACCGCGTCGTACCAAGTCGCAATACGACACCACAAAGCTCCGAATTACAAGCATTTTTGCATCAAATGCATAAAGAAGATGTCCAAGACGTCATCATGGAAGTCTCTTCGCATGGACTAGAGCTTGGTCGAGTAACGGGTGTCGATTACGACATTGCGGGATTCACGAATCTGACGCATGATCACCTCGATTTTCACAAAACGTTTGAGAACTATGCACGTGCCAAAGGATTGTTATTCGCACAGCTCGGACAACGGCTGTCGACAGAGAAAGTCGCGGTCTTGAATGCCGATGATCCGACGAGCGAACTGTACGAAATGATGACAGGTGCTCGTGTCATGACGTACGGTATCGACAACGCAGCTGACCTCCGAGCAACGGCGATTGAACAGTCACTTCAACAAACGACGTTCACGATGATGTACAAAGAAGAACAAGTCGACGTCACGGCGAATTTCATCGGTCGCTTTAACGTCTACAATCTGTTGCTTGCGACAGGGATCCTCTTGTCTTGCGGATACGACCTAACGACGATTGCAGGAGCGATTTCAGCAATCCGTCCGGCAAAAGGTCGGATGCAACGCTTACCAATCGAAGGATATAACGTGTATGTCGACTACGCGCATACTCCTGACGGCATTGAACAGTGTCTGAAAGCACTCGTTGACGTACCGAAGGAAAAGATCGTCTTCCTGATCGGGACAGGTGGAAACCGCGACGTGACGAAACGACCGAAGATGGGCGAACTGGCTTCGACCTACGCAGGAACCGTCGTCATCACGACGGATGATCCACGATATGAAGCATATGAGTCAATTACATCCGGCATCGCCAAAGGGATGACCCACGATCAGTTCGTTGAAATCGGTGATCGGGAAGAGGCCGTGCGTTATGCAGCACGACTCGCACGACCAGATAATATCGTCATCTTAGCCGGTAAAGGTCATGAAAAATATCAAATCATTGGGGATGAGAAAATCCCTCTCGATGAGGAAGTCATCGTCAAAGAGATGATACGGCAAATGGAGGAACAGAAGTGACTTATCAACCAATCGTTGTAACCATAGATCAATTTGAAACATTCGTAAAAACACATCCAAAAGGCGACTTACTTCAGCTTCCAGCATGGGGAGAAGTCAAAAGCGCGACAGGATGGACACATGAACGGATCGCGGTCGGAACAACTTCTGGTGAGATTGCCGGAGTTGGTCTGCTCTTGTTTAAGAAAGTACCGAAGCTACCGTTCACGCTTTGTTATGCACCGCGCGGTTTCGTCGTCGATTATACGGATACGGACGCACTTCGTGCTCTTCGTGATGAAGCGATACGTGTCGCAAAACAACAGAAGGCGATTGCGATTAAATTCGATCCGAACGTCGAGCGGGAAGAATATCCAGGTCTGTTACAGGAGATGCAAGGACTTGGCTTCAAACATAACGGTTTTGGCGGCGGTTTTGACTACGCGCAACCACGCTTTACGATGGAGACGAATCTTGAAGGAACAGAAAAAGAGATCTTCGACGGTTTCCATTCGAAGTTCCGCTACAACGTCCGTCTTGCTGAACGCAAAGGGATCGTATGCGAACAAGCGGATCGTGAAGGACTCAAGACATTTGCGAAGCTGATGGTCGAGACGGGCGAACGGGATGGGTTCTCGATCCGCGGTCTGGATTATTTCGAGAATCTGTATGATCATCTCCATCCAAAGGGTGATGCGGTCTTGTTTTTGACGAAACTTGATGTCGTACGTGCTCTTGAGAATACGGAAGCCTTATTACTTCAAGCCGATAAGGAACTCTCGAAGATTCACCGTCAGCTTGAGAAAGAGACGGCCGAGAAGAAGCTAAAAAGCTTAAACAATCGCTTGGAGCAGACGACAGCACAAATCGAAAAAGCAGAAAAGTCGAAAACGGAACTGATGACGATTGCTGCCAAACATCCAAACGGTGTCATCCTGTCTGGTGGTCTTTTGACGCTTGCTGGTCGTCGTTCCTATTACTTATATGGAGCCTCATCGAACGAGTACCGGGAATTCATGCCGAACCATTTGATGCAATGGACGATGATGCAATATGCGAAAGAACATGGTGCGCTCTCCTATGACTTCGGTGGAGTCAGTGGTTCGACCGACCCGGATGATCATTACGCGGGACTCTATGCCTTTAAATCTGGGTGGGGTAGCCGAATGATTGAAAAAATCGGTGAGTTTGATTATGTACTCAATCGTCCGCTCTATCTGTTGCTTGAGACGGGGTTACCGATTCTACAAAAACTTCGGAAGAAGCTTCGCCGCTGATGAAACGGGGAACAATCTTCGGTTGGATCGTATTTTTATTGACGATGTTTGCGATTGGATTGTTTCTTGCGGCATCCATGAACCGGATGCCGACGATTTTGATGGACCAACCGGAACTCGTGATTGATAGTTGCCCACGAGACGTAGCAGGGGAAAACCGTTTGATCAATGCAAGCGAGGCGAACCTGAAGCGTCTCCATCCAGCTGTCGAGGCAGGGGCAAAGGATCTGATCCGTGTTGCACATTCTTGCTACAATATCGATATCAAGATCACGCAAGGGTACCGCTCGATCCAGCAACAGAACGCACTTTTTGAACAAGGGCGTTCTGAGGCAGGTGAAGTCGTCACGAATGCACGAGGCGGTGAATCGATGCATAACTACGGACTTGCAATTGATTTCGTGCAACTCGTAAATGGACAGATTTCGTATGATCTTGAGTATGATGGGAATCGGTCAGGAAAAAGTGATTGGCGTGAAGTCGCTGATATCGGGAAAGCACTCGGTTTTGAATGGGGAGGCGATTGGAAGCGATTCGTCGATTACCCTCATTTTGAGATGACGTTCGAGTATTCGCTCGACGAACTGAAGGCTGGTGAACGTCCAAGCCGTTCGGAAAAAGCGAAACGAACAGAAGAAGTCGAAGATTTGTTGAATACATGATTAACGTCATTCCTGGAGTAATGTGGCAGGAATGACGTTTTTTTTAGATTTCCTAGTCCGATTGTTGGCAGATTGTGAAAATTCGGCTAGAATAGTGATAGTGATAAGTGGACGGCTCACGAAAAGTGAATATGAATTATAGGAGGTCATGTCGTGTCAAAGAAGAAGACGGAAAAAGTAAGCGTCTTTGCTCTTGGTGGCGCCGGTGAGATCGGTAAGAACATGTACGTCGTCGAACTCGACGAGGACATCTTCGTCATCGATGCCGGGTTAATGTTCCCAGGAGATGAGATGCTTGGAATCGATAAAGTCATTCCAGACATCAGTTATTTAAAAGAAAACAAAGAGCGGATTCAAGGGATTTTCATTACCCATGGTCACGAGGATCATATCGGGGCACTCAGTTACGTCTTGCGTGACTTGAAGGTACCTGTTTACGGAACACGTTTGACGCTCGGTTTGATTGAACACAAATTAAAAGAAGCCGGTTTATTGAAAAAGGCAGATCTTCGTCCAATTGATGCCAAGACGAAATTAACCGTTGCAGGTCATTTTATTACGTTCTTCCGGGTCAACCACTCGATTCCGGATGCAGTTGGGGTTTGTATTCAAACGTCTCAAGGTGCCATCGTTCATACGGGGGATTTCAAGTTCGATTACACACCAGTCGATGGAAAACAAGCAGACTTCGGGAAAATTGCAGCGATTGGTCAACGGGGCGTACTGTGCTTGCTGTCTGACTCGACGAATGCAGAGCGACCAGGGATGTCTGGGTCAGAATCGATTGTCGGTTCTGAATTGAACGACGTCATTTATGAAGCACCGGGTCGTGTGATTGTAGCTTCATTCGCTTCGAACATTCATCGTCTACAACAAGTGTTTGCAGCAGCAGAAGCGAACAATCGAAAAGTAGCGGTCGTCGGTCGTAGCATGGTCAACAACGTTGAAGTGGCACAGCGTTTGAATTACTTACGCTTCAAGCAGAAAACATTGATTGATCTATCTGACATCAATCGCCTCGATGATAACCAAGTCGTCATCTTGACGACAGGATCTCAAGGTGAGCCAATGGCAGCCTTGACACGAATGGCACGTAACGCACACAAGCAAGTCAATATTCGCTTGAATGATACGGTTGTCGTCGCGGCTTCCCCAATTCCAGGTAACGAGAAGTCGGTTTCGAAAACGATCGATCTCTTATTCCGTGCGGGTGCGAATGTTATCTACAACCAACGGAAAGTACACGTTTCCGGTCACGGTCATGCGGAAGATCTGAAGCTGATGCTCAACTTGATCAAACCGAAATTCTTCCTACCGATTCACGGAGAATTCCGGATGCAAAAGGCACACAGTCGTCTCGCACAGACGGTTGGCGTCAATGCGAACAATATCTTCATCATCGAGAATGGAGATGTCGTTGAGTTTGAGAAGCGTAAAGCACGGATGTCACGCAAAGTGAACGCCGGAAACGTCTTGATCGACGGAATCGGTGTTGGTGATGTCGGAAACATCGTCCTTCGTGATCGTCGCTTGTTGTCACAAGATGGTGTCGTCCTCTGTGTCATTACGATTAGCCGAAAAAACAAAACGATCGTCTCGGGACCCGAAATCATTTCTCGCGGATTCGTCTATATGCGTGAATCAGAAGATATGATCAATGAAGCGAACCGAATCGTCGCGAAACAACTACAAGGTAAATTAAACGGAGAATTGGATTGGACGGAGATGAAGTCGTTGATTCGAGATAAACTCAGTGCTTATCTCTATGAACAGACGAAACGCCGCCCGATGATTCTTCCAATCATCATGGAGATTTAACAAACGAGCGGCTCAGATTGACCAATACCTGGTCCACTGAGCCGTTTTTTTATCAGGAGGGATGACGTATGGCGACGACGAAACGAAAAACCGTACGAAAAAAAACGCCGCCACGGAAACGACCGGCAGCGAAGAAACAACGTCAGCCGATTGCGTATCGTACATATGCGACCATCATCGCAATCGTTTCACTACTTGCCTTCGTTCTCGCATTTGGGGAATTCGGGAAAGTCGGACTGACGCTAGCTGATGGAGGAGAACGATTAATCGGTCAGTTCGGTTCCTTATTATACGGCGGGATAGGTGCCGTGCTACTCTTGCTACTATCGAACGCGTCACGGGCTCAGAAATGGGCATGGTCGATGCTACTAATGGGTTCAGTCGTCTGGATTGATCTAATGCTCGGAGCACCGCGTGGTATTCTCAATGGATGGCTCTATCAAAACGCAGCATATTACATTTCAAGTAGCGGTGCCTTCTTGATTGGTCTGTTCTTCATCGGCGCAGCTGTTCATCTACTACACCCTTCGTTTTATGGAGAGCTATGGCTTGGACTGCGGGAACGCGCAGAAGAATTTCGTAATCGTGAACGGACACCTCGTCCTCGGATCGAAAAAGACCTGACACCGAAACCGGTCCGCGAGAAAAAAGCAAAGACGTTGCGACCAGCAACTGTTGAGGAACCAATCGAAACAGAGCAAGAAGCAGAGGATCCTTCGGTCAACATTCAAGACGTTCCAATTATCGGCTTTACGGATCACGTTGAACCGCAAGCAGCGGAGACACAAGGACCACTGACGATGACGGAGACACCGGACGGATATCAATTGCCGTCTCTTGATTTATTAGCAGAGCCGACGTCCAAAGACTTATCGGGTGAGAATAAGCGACTAAAGGATAATGCGACGAAATTGATTGCGACCTTAAAATCGTTCGGGATCGGAGCGAAAGTGTTGAAGATTCATCTCGGACCAAGTGTCACGAAGTATGAGATTGAACCAAAACAAGGTATCAAGCTTAGTCGGATCACAGGACTCGCCGATGATTTAGCGCTTGCGTTAGCGGCGAAAGATATTCGAATCGAAGCACCGATTCCTGGTAAAGCGGCTGTCGGAATCGAGGTGCCAAACCGTGAAGTCGCCATGGTATCACTTCGAGAAGTGTTAGGAGCGGAGAGCGTTCAATCCGACAATGATCGTTTGCTCGTCGCACTCGGACGAAGCATTTCTGGTGAGACGGTGACAGCAAAGCTGAATAAGATGCCACACGTCTTAGTTGCCGGTTCGACCGGTTCCGGTAAATCGGTCTGCATTAACGGGATGATCGTCTCAATTTTGATGCGAGCTCGACCGGATGAAGTCCGCCTGATGATGATTGACCCGAAAATGGTCGAATTAAACGTCTACAACGGTATTCCTCATCTTTTGGCACCGGTCGTCACCGATCCGAAAAAGGCGGCGCAGGCGTTAAAACAGGTCGTCTCGGAAATGGAACGTCGTTATGAGATTTTCAGTCAAAACGGAGCGCGCAACATCGAAGGCTACAATGCACTAATCGATAAGATGAACGCAGAGGAAAAAGTGCATCAACGATTACCGTATATTGTCGTCATCGTTGATGAGTTAGCCGACTTGATGATGGTCGCGTCAAACGAAGTTGAAGATGCAATCATGCGACTTGCACAAATGGCGCGAGCAGCTGGGATTCACATGGTTATCGCGACCCAGCGACCAAGTGTTGATATCATCACTGGTGTCATCAAAGCGAATATTCCGTCACGTATCGCCTTCAGTGTGTCGAGTGCGACGGATTCACGGACGATCCTTGATACGGGAGGCGCTGATAAATTGCTTGGACGAGGGGATATGTTGTTGCTCGGTAACGGCATGAACAAACCCGTCCGTGTACAAGGTGCGTTCTTATCAGACGAAGAAGTCGAGAAGGTTGTCAATCATGTCATCAGTCAACAAAAAGCGCAGTATGTTGAAGCGATGATTCCAAAAGATGTACCTGAAGGTGAAACAGAGGTCGATGACTCACTCTATGATGAGGTCGTCCAGTTCATTCTGACCCAAGAGACGGCATCGACGTCGATGATTCAACGAAAGTATCGTATCGGCTACAACCGAGCTGCCCGGTTGATTGATGCTCTAGAAGAAAATGGTCTGATTGGTCCTTCTGAAGGATCAAAACCACGCCGCGTCATGGGACGTTAATCAAGAATCACGGTATCCACCGTGATTCTTTTTTATTAAAATAATGGATATATATGGATGAGCGTATAATGTGCTCAAAAAAATGACACAGGAGTCGTATATGAGATGAGAAAATTAGAAATGAAAGGAAGGAAAAAAGACAAAAATAAAATAAAATCGCTTTCATGAAAATAGTTGTCAGACGTCTGTTGATTTTCAATATTTTTTTTGGCATACTCAGACATATGAGTGACCGACCTTCAACATGAGGGCTGGGAGCGACTTTTTCACAAATAGATAATGAAAGCGCTCTCATAAATGCAGAGGAGATGGATGATATGAAGAAAAAACAGGTAATCGTATCGATGATGTCAGTAGCAACAGTTGGACTTGCAGCCTGCGGCGGTTCAGGTGAGAAAGCTGACCAAAAAGATCAGTTCTCTGTCGCTATGGTAGCGGATAAAGGTGGAATCGATGATAAATCGTTCAACCAATCAGCTTGGGAAGGTCTGCAAGCGTACGGCAAAGATAACAAACTCAAGCAAAATGAAGGGTTCTCTTATTTACAGTCTAAATCACAACAAGATTATCAACCGAACTTGTCTCGTCTTGCACGTGGTGGAGAAGATCTCGTTTTCGGTATCGGGAATACATTCAATGAAGATGTTAAAACCGTAGCAGATCAATTCAAGGATACACAATTTGCAATCGTTGATAATGTCGTTGAAGGGAAAAACGTCACATCGATCACATTTAAGGAAAATGAAGGGGCGTATCTTGCAGGGATCGTTGCTGCTATGGAGACGAAAAAAGATCACATCGGTTTCGTCGGTGGCATGAAAATGGACGTCATCGAGCGGTTCCGAGCTGGTTTCGAAGCTGGAGCGAAATCCGTCAATCCAAAAATCAAAATCGATGTTCAGTACGCAGAGGACTTCGCAGCACCTGAAAAAGGTCAAGCCATCGCAGCCGGCATGTACGGTAAAGGAGCGGATATCATCTTCCCAGCAGCAGGCGGTACAGGAAATGGTGTCTTCACAGAAGCGAAGAACCGTAAGAAAAATGGAGAAGATGTATCGGTCATCGGTGTCGACCGTGATCAAAAAGAAGAAGGTATGCCGGAAGACGTGACGTTAACATCGGTCATCAAACGTGTCGACCGCGCAGTTGAAGATACAGCTAACGCAGCGAAAGATGGAAAACTCGAAGGTGGTAAAACGGTTCGTTATGGTCTGAAAGAAGACGGCGTTGATATCGTCCCATCTGAAAAAATCTCGAAGAAGACGATGACTGCGCTTGAGAAAGCAAAAGCGGCTGTGGTTTCAGGGAAAATCGAAGTACCTGAGCAATAAGCGTTGAAAAGATAAAGGGCATTCTTAGGTAGAATGCCCTATTTTCTTCCATTATTGATTACGCTATGAAAAGGGTTACAAAAGCGCCAGAAGTCAGACTTCTAACCTGTTACAAAATGATTGCAGGATTGTGTTAAGCATCATATACTTATCTTGGCTGGAGTTCTCATACGTCAGAAGTCTGAGCACTGGTTACAACTAGATAGAGGATGGAGATGCGTCATGTCGATTAAACTAGATCATCGTTTGCTTTATTTACGTGTGATTGAAAAAATCAAGTCAGACATCGATGACGGCGTTTACAAGGAAGGCGAGAAGCTCCCTTCAGAGTTTGAACTTTCAAAGCAACTTGGCGTCAGTCGAGCTACTCTTCGAGAGGCATTACGAATTCTTGAAGATGAGAACATTGTCATCCGTAAACACGGTGTCGGTACGTTTATCAATGCAAGACCACCGTTTACTTCTGGTATCGAGGAGTTATACAGCGTGACAGAGATGATCGCGCGCGCAGGCATGATTCCGACCTCAGAAGTGCTATCATCCGAGATGGTCCAACCGACTGAGCGCGACCGAGAACGCTTTCAACTTGGTCCGGATGAATTGGTATATCGAATCGAACGAATCCGACTCGCAGGAGATGTTCCTGTCGTCTATTGTATCGATAAGATTCCAAGCCATTATATTAAAAATGAAGAGCAGTTCACCTCTTCGACATCATTGTTTGATGCTTTAGAAAAAGAACTCGGACGACGTGTCACACATGCTGTGACGCATATCGAGCCGCGTATTGATCCGAAAATCGCTGAACAATTACATACGGACCAACCTCTGCTCGCTTTGCGTCAGACGCATTATGATGAGCTCGACCGTTCCGTTCTTTTTTCAGCGAACTATTTCCGAGCAGATAAGTTCGATTTCCACGTCATCCGTAAACGTGTGTGAGCCATTGTTTTAGGATGAATACTGAAAGCGCTTCCCGTCAAAACCTACGTAACGCTCCTCATCGCCAGCCTCAGGTGCTAGACGTAGTCTTGAACTTTGTATGACCATATTCGAAAGGGGATTTTTCCAGATGAAAAAGAAGTCACTTCTCGCATTAGCAGCAACAGGTTTAGCAATGAGTTCCGTCCTTGCAGCATGTGGTGGCAACGACGATTCGAAAGATTCAGGTAGCGGCAGCAAATCAGAAGGCTTTAAAGTAGGTATGGTTACAGATACAGGCGGCGTGGATGATAAATCATTCAACCAATCTGCTTGGGAAGGTATCCAAAAGTTCGGGAAAGACAATGACTTAAAAGAAGGTACTGGCTATAAATATCTCCAATCTGCAAAACAATCAGACTATCAACCGAACCTTCAGCAATTAGCACGTGCAAAATACGACTTAATTCTCGGGATTGGTTTCTTGATGGCTGAAGATATCGGTAAAGTAGCGGATCAGTTCAAAAAGAACAACTTCGCACTCGTTGACCAAGTCGTCGATAAACCAAACGTCGCTTCAATCGTCTTCAAAGAAAACGAAGGTTCGTTCCTCGTTGGTGTCGTTGCAGGTCTAACGACGAAAACGGATAAAGTTGGATTTGTCGGTGGTGTCAACTCGGACTTGATCAAAAAGTTCGAAAGCGGATTTAAAGCAGGTGTTAAAGCGGCTAACCCGAAAGCGGAAATCGAAATTCAATACGCAGAAGATTTCAACGCTGCAGAAAAAGGACAAGCAATCGCTTCAGGTATGTACGGTAAAAAAGTCGACGTCATCTATCACGCAGCTGGTGGTACTGGACAAGGGGTATTCACAGAAGCGAAAAACCGTAAAAAGAACGGTGAAGATGTTTGGGTTATCGGTGTAGACCGTGACCAAGTCGAAGAAGGTATGCCAGAGAACGTCACATTAACATCAATGGTCAAACGTGTGGATACAGCAGTAGAGCAAGTCGCGAAAGACACGAAGGACGGCAACTTCCCAGCAGGTAAAGTCGTTGAGTTCGGTCTAAAAGACGGCGGTGTCGATATCGCTCCTTCAAAAGACAATGTCTCAAAAGAAGCACTCGACAAAGTCGAAGAGTACAAAAAACAAATCATCGATGGTGACATTAAAGTTCCATCGACTGACGACGAGTATAAAGAGTACGAAGCGTCACTTAAATAATAATGAAAGCGGGGGTCGCTAGCATTGCGACTCCCCTTTTAAACTAAACATGGGAGTGGATTTTCTTGGAATACGTCATTGAGATGCTGAACATCAGAAAAGAGTTTGGCAATTTCGTCGCAAATGATAATATCACGCTCCAGCTTCGGAAAGGTGAGATTCACGCTTTACTTGGTGAAAACGGTGCCGGAAAATCGACGCTGATGAACGTCTTATTTGGTTTGTATCAGCCTGAGGCTGGAGAAATTCGTGTACGTGGTGAAAAAGTCAATATTACGAGTCCGAACGTCGCGAATGATCTTGGAATCGGCATGGTGCACCAACACTTCATGCTCGTTCAAAATTTCACTGTTACTGAAAACATCATTTTAGGTGCAGAGCCACGTACAGGGATTAAGATTGATCGTGCATCGGCGCGTGAAAAGGTACGCCAGATTTCTGAACAGTATGGTCTTGCTGTTGATCCTGATGCAAAAATCGAGGATATTTCAGTCGGAATGCAACAACGTGTTGAAATTTTGAAGACGTTGTACCGTGGGGCAGACATCTTGATCTTTGATGAACCATCTGCTGTTTTGACACCGCAAGAGATCAAAGAATTGATTCAAATCATGAATCGCTTGATTGCGGAAGGAAAGTCGATTATCCTCATTACGCATAAACTGAAAGAAATCATGGAAGTAGCTGATCGCTGTACGACGATTCGCCGTGGTAAATATATCGGCACGGTCGATATTGATGAGACGATGACACAGTCGCGTCTTGCTGAAATGATGGTAGGTCGTGAAGTCAACTTTAATGCGGAGTATTCCAAGGCAACTCCACAAGAACTCGTCCTCGATATCAAAAATCTAGTCGTCAAGGACGGTCGTGGCATCAAAGCAGTCGATGGGTTGAATCTCGACATTCGTGCCGGAGAAATCGTTGGAATTGCCGGAATCGACGGGAACGGACAAACGGAATTGATTGAAGCCATTACAGGTCTTCGTAAAGCAGACAGTGGCGAAATCTTCCTCAACAACAAATCGATTAAAAACCTGAAGCCACGGAAAGTAACGGAATCAGGTGTCGGGCACATCCCACAAGACCGACATAAACATGGACTTGTCCTTGATTATTCGATTGGACATAACATGGTCTTACAAACGTACTACAAACAACCGTACTCAAAAGCAGGCATCATGAACTATAAACAAGTCATGGAAAAAGCCAAAACGCTCATCGAGAAGTTCGACGTCCGAACTCCAAGCCCAGAGACGTTCGCTCGTGCCTTGTCTGGTGGTAACCAACAGAAGGCGATCATCGCGCGTGAAGTCGATCGTTCACCAGATTTGCTGATTGCGGCTCAGCCGACTCGTGGTCTTGATGTTGGGGCAATCGAGTTCATTCATGAACAATTGGTTCTTGAGCGCGAAAAAGGTCGTGCTGTCTTGTTGATTTCATTCGAACTCGAAGAAATTCTACAAGTCTCTGACCGGATTGCCGTGTTATATGAAGGAAAAACAGTGGCCTTTTTGGATCCGAAAGAAACGAACGAAATTGAGCTTGGCTTCCTGATGGCCGGCGGTAAGAAAGAGGAGGTAGGTCATTCATGAAGTTAGAGCGTTTTTACGGCATCCTCATTCCGATTCTTTCCATCGTGCTTGGGATGGTCGTCGGGGCAATCGTCATGCTCATTGGTGGGTATGATCCGATTGCTGGGTTTGATCAATTATTCTATGGTATTTTTGGCGAACCGTACAGCATCGGTGAAACATTGCGTGCGGCGGCTCCATTGATCTTCGCGGGTCTTGCTGTCGCGTTTGCTTTTCGGACAGGACTTTTTAACATCGGTGTCGAAGGTCAAGTACTCGTCGGCTGGATGGTTGCAGTCTGGATTGGAATCAAGTTTGATTTTCCGACAGTTGTTCATTTACCACTCGCTTTGATTGGAGCAGGTTTAGCAGGTGCGCTTTGGGCATCGATTCCTGGTATCTTAAAAGCGAAATTCCACGTACATGAAGTCATCACGTCGATCATGATGAACTATATCGCGTTATACGTCACGAACGATATTTTACGTCATGTCATCGGCATTACGAATGAGCGGACGGAGACAATCAAGGAATCAGCATCACTTGCGTCACCGTTCTTACAAGAGATCACGGATTTCTCACGTCTTCATAACGGAATTTTCATCGCAATCATCGCTGCACTCGTCTTCTGGTTTATTCTTTGGAAAACAACACTCGGTTATGAACTTCGAGCTGTTGGATTCAATAAGAATGCTGCTGAATATGCAGGGATGGGCGTTAACCGCAATATCATCTTATCGTTCGTCATCTCAGGTGTGTTCGCTGGTCTTGCTGGGGCGATGGAAGGTCTTGGGACGTTCCAAAACATGACGCTGAATGCGTCCTTCACTGGTGTTGGATTCGACGGGATCGCGGTTGCCTTGTTAGGTGCGAATAATCCGATCGGCGTCGTGCTCGCTGCATTACTATTTGCAGGACTCAATATCGGTGGTCTGTCGATGCAACAGATTGGTATTCCACCGGAACTGATCAAAATTATCATTGCGTTCATCATCATCTTCGTGGCTTCTGGATACGCGATTCGTCTCGTCATCGAGAAGTTCGCAGTTAAGAAAGAATCTAAAAAAGCGAAAGGAGCCGGTCAGTAATGGGCTTTCTTGAAGTACTTTATATCATCGTGCCAATCGCACTTGCCTATTCGGCTCCGTTGATCATTGCAGCACTTGGCGGCATTTTCAGTGAGCGTTCTGGCGTCGTTAACATCGCGTTAGAAGGTTTAATGGTCATGGGTGCCTTCACGGGTGTCGTCACGGCATTGACGCTATCAAAAATGGGCTTGGGTGCTGCGAGTCCTTGGCTTGCGATGCTCATTGCGATTGTCGTCGGAGCAGTTTTCTCGCTCTTCCTTGCGATTCCGGCAATCCTTTTCCGGGCTGATCAAACGGTTCTTGGAGTTGCGATCAACTTGCTTGCAGTCGGTCTTGCCATCTTCCTCGTCCGGGCGCTTTACGGAAAAGGACAAACGGATTCGATTCCAAACCGAATCTCAAAAGAGAACGTGCCATTCTTGTCCGATATTCCTGTGCTGAAGATGTTCTTCGCGAACGTCTACTACACATCGTATATCGCGATCATCCTTGCCTTCGTCGCGTGGTACATCATTTTCAAGACGCCATTTGGTCTTCGTTTACGTTCTGTCGGGGAACATCCGATGGCGGCAGATACAATGGGAATCAACGTCACGAAGATGCGTTTCATCGGTGTCATGATCTCTGGTGGTTTCGGTGGTCTTGCTGGTGCTGTTTATGCGACATCAATCTCACTGAACTTCAGTGTGACGACGATCCTCGGTCAAGGGTTCCTCGCGATTGCGGCGATGATCTTCGGAAAATGGAATCCACTCGGGGCTATGGGTGCTGCACTATTCTTCGGATTCGCTCAAGCGATTTCAATCATCGGTCAGCAATTGCCGTTACTCGATCAAATTCCGCAAGTGTATCTATTGATTGCACCGTATCTCTTGACAATCCTAGCACTCGCTGGTGTCGTTGGTCGGGCGGATGCACCAAAAGCTGTTGGTGTACCATATATCAAAGGAAAACGCTAAATTTTTTACCACTTAGAAACCGGATGTTGCCAAATGGCGACATCCGGTTTTTTTAATGATTGATAGATATATCGCGTGAATAAAAGACCAACAAAAAAAGATGTTTCGCAAGGAAACATCTTTTTTTATTCACTTATTCGAATTTTAACGCATCGCCTTCGAACGATTCATCTGCTACTTTGATTGAATCCGTCGGGCATCCTTCAAATGCATCAATCATATCGTCGAATAATGCTTCTGGAATTTCGGCAGTACCATTGTTATCATCAAGAATGACATATGCCAAACCCTCATCATCATAATCATAGATATCTGGTGCCGCTGCTCCACAAGCACCACAAGCGATGCAAGTATCTTTGTCGACAATCGTAAATTTAGCCATTGAACGGTCTCCTCTCTATACGAAAACATTATTGAAACACGCTGTTCTCATCTATATGTCATTGTATCGGACTCATCGTTGCATTTCAATGACGAAGCGTAAGTGATAACAGAAAATGTATATATCATCACATGCCCGCAAACAGTATGTCTAAAACGTAACGAAAAGAAAATGGATGAGGTATCATCTTCAAATCGATAAACACTATATATCAGAAAGGAGCGTGGCAGATGGAAATTTCATTACTAGAGCGCATTTTTCTAGAATCGATTCAGCGTCTTCGAGACGAACGTTCGGACCGGAGTCTTTATCATGTTTTTCAAGGGAAGAAGTCAGCAACTTCTCTTCAAGATGCTCATTTTTATGATTTAGAGTCGACGTTCGGTACCGTATTAGTCAGTAAACAGCGATTCGAGTCGGTTTTAACGGAACTCGCTCAGAAAAAGTGGATCGAACGGCAAGAGACACTTCGACTGACGAGCGAAGGCGCTCGACTAGTAGGACAAACGGATGGAGTAATCATTGATCAACTTGGTGGTGAACTTCGGGGATATGCTGAAATGATGTGGAAACGGCTCAGTCTTCTCGTTCAAACGGTAATTTGTCTAGAAGCGCAACAACCATTCATTCCCGTGCAACAAGAGACGATCGTTCGGGAGTGGGTCAAGAGTGTTCTTCCGACCATCTCGAATCGAGCAGATTGGTTAGCGCAGATGTATCAAGAATTGACGCTCCTCCTTGAGCGCTTACCGGAACGAGATGCGACATTGATCAGTCATCGATTATCAGGTGTGCAAACGGGATGGTCATATCCTCAATTGGCACGAATGATGAAGGTAGATGTCGAGACGGTCCAGTTCGAATTTATCATAGCTTGGCGAAGATGCATCAATGACTTAAAAAGTACACCGCTCATTCAACAAATCGGAGCCGGTCTCCACACTCCGAAGATGACGCAGTCTGCTCAAACGACTTGGGAATTATTGCAACAAGGACTCACTGTTGAAGATGTTGCGGTCAGAAGACGTCTAAAAAATAGCACGATGGAAGATCATCTTGTTGAAATTGCAATGTATGCACCCACTTTTCCGTTAGATCATTTCGTTGATACGGCTCAACAAGAAGAAATTCGACATATCGCACAACAACTCAAAACTTATGCGCTCAAGCGAATCAAAAGCGCGATGCAATCAGACGTATCCTATTTTCAAATTCGATTGGTCTTAGCTCGTAGTAAATGGGAGGGAAGTTAATGGAAGCGTTATTGCATCGACATTTCGGTTATGAAGCGTTTCGACCTGGACAACGCCAAATCATCGAATCCATCCTGAATGGAACAGATACGTTAGCAATTTTACCGACAGGTGGAGGAAAGTCTGTTTGTTATCAGTTTCCTTCGTATGTAAAAGGAGAGGGACTGACATTGATTTTGTCTCCGCTGCTCTCTTTGATTGAGGATCAAGTCATGCAAATCAAACGTCGGGGAGAACGTTCTGTCGCAAAATTAACATCTGTTGAGACGCGAGAAGAAAAAGAGCAAATCTTATCCGTACTCGAACATCTACGGTATCTCTACTTATCACCGGAACAACTCGCGTTACCACAAATACGGGCTCGTCTGAAACAGGTCGACATCGCGCTATTCGTCGTCGATGAAGCCCACTGTATCTCGCAGTGGGGACACGAGTTTCGACCTGAGTATGCAAGACTTGGGCAAATTCGCCGGGAACTAGGTTTTCCGCAGTGCCTCGCCTTAACCGCAACAGCGACTCAAGCTGTCGAACGAGATATCCGAATACAATTGCAGATGCGAGAACCGCATGTCATCCGTCGTTCCGTCAATCGACCGGAAATCCAATACATCGTGGATCGCGTCGATCGAGAAGAAAAAGACGCAGCACTCGACCGTTGGATGACACGTATCGTTCGTCCATGTGTCATCTATACGACAACGCGTAAAGAAGCGGAACGGATTGCAGGAATCATTGAAGGGGCAACCTACTATCATGCCGGATTAACGATGGAAGACCGTCAGCTTGTTCAACAACAGTTTCTTCATGATGAAATGGACTGTCTCGTTTGTACGAGCGCATTTGGAATGGGTGTTGATAAAGGAAACGTTCGTACAGTTATCCATCACACGATGCCGGCGACGCTTGAAGCTTATATGCAGGAAATCGGACGTGCCGGTCGGGACGGAAAAGAGGCGACGGCGATCTTGCTTTATGCTCCTCAGGATGAACAATTACAAACCTTTCTGATTGAGACACAATATGCGCCTGTCCTTTGGATTGATCAGTTACAACAAGGGGTGAGAAGAGGTGAGTCCTACGCGAAAATCGAGACTCGTCTACACCTCAATCCGGAAGATCCAGCATATCGGTTACTGAAATCGCAACTTGAGAATGGCTGGTCGAAGGAACGTATCATGCAATGGCAGGTGGAACGAAAACAGCTCAAAGGACGAGAAGTCAGCCAGATGATGGACTATATTCACCGGAATGAATGTCGCCGTACGATGTTATTGCATCATTTTGATGAACCGGCAATCGTTCAGCCACGTTGTTGTGATATATGCGGTACGATCGAATGGCAGGATCCCGTGAAGAGTAAGGTGCTTCAAACGGTAAATTGGAAAAAGCGTTTAGAACAAGTCTTTTTTTCGTCACTAGATTCGGTGTAAACTAGAAAATATCCTTATTTTTTTCAAGAAAAGGTGATGAACATTGAGTAAACAAGATCAACGGCGGTTACATCAGAACGAAGAGGAGCAACTCTTACCACCACGTTCCTCGCGAATCGAACACGTTCGAAATGAACGACTGAAGCAACCATTTCGAAAAAATCCGCTAGCAATCACGCTAACGGTACTCATGATCACGATCATCATCGCCTTCGTCTCCATCGGTTTCATGATGTAAAGGCACATTGTGAACGGAGATTTTTTTCCTTTCAGCGTATACTAGAAAGGAAGGGGAAGGAGGCACGATGCATGGATCGTGGGAAATACAATATCAAAGCAGTCGCTGCGTTGGTGGGACTCAACCCGACGACCATTCGTGCTTGGGAGCGGAGATATCAAGTGCTTGATCCGGATCGAAGTGAATCCGGGCATCGCATTTATAGTGATAGTGACGTTGCGAAATTGCGTTGGATCGTCGATAAACAAAAAGAAGGATTGTCGGTTTCAAAGGCAATTCAATTATATGAGATGCCTGTCAATCGAGCTGAAGTGCCCCATGATTACGGAGTCGAACTACGAGATCAGTTATTCCGTGCATTGACGAACTTCGAAGAACGACACGCGCATGACATCATGAATAAAGCGTTCTCGATGTTTAGTTTCGATAAAGTCATTCAAGATATCGTTGGTCCACTCTTACATGAAATCGGACTGAAATGGGAGTCAGGAGAGATTACAATTGCGCATGAACATTTTGCAACAGCTTTCTTAAGAGCCCGTCTTTCGACGTTATCACTACAGATGCCGATCAATCCGTTCTTGCCGCGAATCGTTTGTGTCTGTGCACCAGAAGAAGAACATGAGCTCGGACTACTCTTCTTCACACTCTACTTGCGGCAATCGGGTTTTGATGTGATTTTCCTCGGTTCTGGTATTCCGGTGCCGGACTTAGTAGCCGTGACACATCAATTGCAACCGAAAGCTGTCATCTTATCGTGCACGTTATCCGATCATTTACCATTGCTTGATGAAGCATTAGACTGTTTGATGGCTGATTTTCCGAATCTTGAAATTGGACTTGGAGGATACGCGGTCGATCAGCTTCCGGAACGATACGGACCACACTTACTTGGTGCGGACGATCAATCGTGGAAAAGTTGGTTAAGTCGACTCACTCCGGTATCTGGTGTATAGTATGGTTCATAGCGAACGGAGACACCTATGTTTCCGGTCTTGACTGGAGGAGTCTATATGAGGTTTGAACAAATGAAACAAGGACACCTTCGTGTCTTTATTACGAAGCAAGAGTTATCACTTCACGATGTCCGACCAGAAACGTTGGCCGTTGGGAAGGGACAAGCTCTATTGCGCAATTTATTAGAGGAAGCTGAATCGAATTTTGGTTTTCAGGCAGCAGGAACACTCGAATTTTTCGTCACATTCTTTCCGAATGACGGCATGCTCGTTGATGTGCGTCGTGAAGGTGATCTATCGGAAGAGATGAATGACGAATTTGATCAAGTCGAAATTCGCATGACGGTCGACATCGTCCATCATGTCTTGTATGCCTTGAATTCGCTCGAAGATGTCATTCAAGCGAGCCATGGGTTATTACGACATATGTCGTACACGCAGACAGGCGGTAGTCTTTATTTCTTCGAAGGCAGCTATTATCTCTATTTCCAGGAACGAATGAATGACGCGCTCGAGCGTACGGTGACGACGATTTTGTCAGAATACGGGGAACCGAGCCCGAAAAGTCCGCTCGTCATGTCAGAGTACGGAAAAACGATTCAATCGAAACAAGCCATTGCCACGATTGCGGAACAATTCCACATTTAGAACATCAGGTGCGACATTGCCTCGTCAGGCAATGTCGCACCTTTTTATCTTCTACCAGAAGTGGCACCATTTTGTATTTTTTCGTGGTCAGAAGGATGGTATGATAATCATTGAACGTAAGAAGAAGGAGTGAAGTAGGATGAAAGTGGCAGTGTTATATGGTGGGACTTCAGGTGAACGGGAGGTTTCATTAAACAGTGGAAAATCAATCATGGAAGCGTTAAACAGTAAAGGACATGAAGTCACGGCTGTTGATTTCCATCCTGATCGAGCACATGAACTCTTCCAGCTGGATGTAGATGTGGCTGTCATCGCTCTTCATGGGAAAATTGGTGAAGATGGACGCGTGCAGGCGTTACTTGAACTTGCGAATATTCCATACACAGGTTCAGGTGTGTTAGCGTCAGCACTTGCGATGGATAAGGCACGTTCAAAAGTTCACTTTGATAAAGCGGGTATCACGATTGCACGTGATGTATTATTAGAACGTGAAGATGATGTCGAGGCGAAAATCGCAGAATGGAATGGTCAATTCCCTTGTGTCGTTAAACCAGCACAAGAAGGTTCATCGAATGGATTGACAATCGCACAAGACGAGACGATGTTACGTGAGGGGATTGCAAAAGCGTTCGAAGCCGATGATGCGGTTCTCGTCGAACAATTCATTAAAGGACGCGAAGTGACGGTTCCAGTCGTTGGTCATAAAGGTGCAGAAAAAGCATTACCGGTCATCGAGATCATTCCGAAGAATGCCTTTTATGATTACGAATCGAAATATGCAATCGGAGGTTCAGAGCATATCTGCCCTGCCGAACTAGATGAGACGACGACAGCAATACTTCAGGAGTGGGCCGTCAAAGCACATCAAGTACTGGGTTGTGCTGGGTATTCCCGGTCAGATTTCCTTGTTCCTGAGTCCGGAAATCCAGTTATTTTAGAGACGAATACATTGCCAGGTATGACATCAACGAGTTTATTCCCGGACGGAGCACGAGCAGTTGGTATCGAATATCCGGAATTGGTCGAGTATTTCATGGAATTAGCGATTGAACGCCACGCCCAAATCAAGTAATCCAATCATTGATATCCTAGGAAAAGAAGTGAGAAAGCGCTTACAAATATGGGCGTAACCCCTTTCATTACGTTCGAGAAAAGAGTATACTTTATCCGAACAAGGAAACGGCATAGGGGATGCCACTTATGGGGAGGAACGTTGGAATGATTACTGACCAACAACATGCGAATCATCGCAAGAACGTACTGGAAGCAACACAAGAAATCGTCAAGGAAGCACTAGGGAAATTAGGGTATCCAGACGAAATGTATGAATTACTTAAAGAACCACTCCGGATGTTGACAGTCCGGATTCCGGTGCGAATGGATGATGGTTCGACGAAAATCTTCACAGGATATCGTGCGCAACATAACGATGCTGTTGGACCGACAAAAGGGGGAATTCGTTTCCACCCAAACGTGACGGAAGTCGAAGTCAAAGCATTATCCGTCTGGATGAGTCTGAAGGCAGGTATCGTTGATTTACCATATGGCGGCGGGAAAGGCGGGATCATTTGTGATCCACGTGAGATGAGCTTCCGCGAAATCGAACGTCTCAGCCGTGGATATGTCCGTGCCATCAGTCAGATCGTTGGACCGACAAAGGATATTCCAGCACCTGACGTCTTCACGAACTCACAAATCATGGCTTGGATGATGGATGAGTACAGCCGGATCGATGAATTTAACTCTCCTGGTTTCATCACAGGAAAACCG
>NZ_DJUM01000047.1:46036-46368 GCF_002440475.1 Exiguobacterium sp. UBA6282
CGCGTCGTCGTTCAAGGGTTCGGGAACGCAGGTAGCTTCTTGTCGAAGTTCATGTATGACTTAGGTGCAAAAGTCATCGCCATCAGTGATGCTTACGGTGCACTTCATGATCCGAACGGACTCGACATCCCATATCTACTGGACCGTCGCGACTCATTCGGAACGGTTACGACATTGTTCAAAAATACGATCTCGAATAAAGAATTGCTTGAACTCGAATGTGATATTCTTGTTCCTGCGGCAATCGAGAATCAAATTACAGAAGACAATGCACATGATATCCACGCAGCGATCGTCGTAGAAGCAGCAAACGGTCCAACGACGAACGAAGC
>NZ_DJUM01000047.1:46483-115788 GCF_002440475.1 Exiguobacterium sp. UBA6282
TAATCAGGGGTATTACTGGACGGAAGAGGAAGTCCACGAGAAACTCGAAAAGGTCCTCGTGAACTCATTCAACCAAGTCTATCAGACAGCACAGACGCGAAATGTCGATATGCGTCTCGCCGCTTATATGGTAGGTGTGCGGAAAATGGCAGAAGCATCCCGTTTCCGTGGTTGGGTCTAATTAAACGTTAAAAATACGTAACACCCGTTCCTCTAGATGAGGAGCGGGTGTTTTCCTATTGCAATTTCTTTCGTCTCTTGATGAGATTTGCTAAGATATAAAAAAAAGCAACCGGAAGAGGAGATATTCGAATGTTAGATTGTATCGTAATCGGTGCAGGACCATGTGGTTTATCGGCAGCGATCGAAATGCAAGATCGAGGACTAGACGTCGAAGTGCTCGAAAAAGGAAATATCGTTGAAGCGATCTATCGTTATCCGACGCATCAAACGTTCTTTTCAAGTAGTGAAAAATTAGAAATCGGTGGCGTGCCGTTCATCAATAAGGAATTAAAACCACGTCGTCTCGATGCACTCGTCTATTATCGAGAAGTCGTCAAACGAAAGCAGTTGACGATTCGTCCCTTTGAGACAGTCGAGCACATTGAACGTCAGGCGGATCGCTTCATCATCCATTCAGAACGCTCTGGAGTGAAGAAACAGCGAGAAGCACGATCTGTTGTGCTTGCGACAGGTTATTATGGGTTACCGAACCGAATGGACGTCCCAGGAGAAACGTTACCCCACGTATCGCACTATTTTACGGAAGGGCATCCATACTTTGATCAGGATGTCGTCGTCATCGGTGGGAAGAATTCAAGTGTTGATGCAGCGATCGAGCTTGAAAAAGCAGGAGCACGCGTAACTGTACTTTATCGTGGACCCGAGTATAGTCCATCGATCAAACCATGGGTCTTGCCGAACTTCGAATCACTCGTTCGTTCGGAAAAGGTCAAGATGGTGTTTGACGCGATGATCGAGGAAATCACGGACCAAGAAGTCGTTTACCGAGTGAAGGGAGACAAGCGGACTGTCCGAGCAGATTTCGTATTTGCGATGACGGGTTATACACCAGACGTCGGCTTGTTCGCTGATGCTGGTATCGCGATCGATCGCAAGACAGGTGTTCCGAGTCATGATGAAGAGACGATGGAGTCGAATGTTCCTGGGATTTATATTGCCGGCGTCGTTGCAGCAGGATACGATGCCAATAAGATATTCATTGAAAACGGACGTTTTCATGGCGCGAACATCGCGAATCATCTCGTCGAACGATTACGTGGTCTATCAATTCACGTCTAAAAAACCTCTTGATTCGGAATGATGAGTTCCGAGTCAAGAGGTTTTTTCATTTATTCGACCCTGAATGACTCTTCGAGTTCTGATTGGGTCGCATTGATTTCGAGTTCAATCATTAATTTAAGTCGTGCTTTTTGTGAGTTCAGTCCATTTGAGAAAATGACACCGATCTCTTTTAACTGTTGACCGCCACCTGTATATCCATAAACATCTTGCACGATTCCATTGAAGCATCGACTAACGATGACGATCGGCATGACTGCGATCAATTCGGCAATGGCATCGACGATACTCGGAGGGACGTTTCCTTGACCGAGAACTTCAAGTACGAGTCCATCGTAACCGAGTTGTTTCACGGCTAGTAATAAATCTGGTTCCATTCCGGCATATACTTTCAAAACAGCAACACGTTTAGAGAGCGAGGTTACCATATGTGTTTGCTTCAGAAGTGGCGTGTTGAATAGGTAAACGTGATCTTTCGTCACCATGCCAAGATTTCCGAAGTGAACCGATTTAAACGTATCGACGGATGACGTATGCGTTTTCGTGACGTTGAATGCCGAATGAATCTCACCATTAAAGACGACGAGAACACCTTTTTCACGCGCTGCTTCACTGACTGCGACACGGAGTGCCGTGATCAAATTAAACTCGCCATCCGATCCGACTTCGTTGGATGAACGCATGGCTCCAGTCAAAACAATCGGAACAGGTGCACCAATTGTCAAATGCAAGAAATAAGCGGTCTCTTCAAGTGTATCCGTCCCATGGGTGATGACGACTCCATCGTAGTGTTCCTTAGCAAGTTCACTTTCGATGAAGTGTGCCAAACGTAGCATGATGTCGGGCGTCATATGTGGAGAAGGTAAATTTGAAAAATGACGCGTTGTGATGTTTGCGATATCCGTCGCTCGAGGTAGTGAAGCATCCAGTGGATTGATGTCATTCGGTAAGACGTGACCAGAGTGATCTTGCGCCATCGCAATCGTTCCACCCGTATGAATTAATAATAATGATTTCATTCTAAATGGTCTGTGTCAAAAGACAAAAGACCTTCACCTACTTTCTATAGCATATTCAATTAGTTCTTCCATATTGTAACCTTTTTCCCTCCCGAAACAACGAGGACGTTTTCTTTTTTCCAAGAAACCTTTATTCTTATGGAGAGGAAGAAAGGGGGAGAGGAAGCGTGATTCAAATCGTTTTCTCCGGAGTTGCCCCAGGCATCGCACTCCTAACTTATTTTTATCTACGTCACGAACATGAATCAGAGCCCGTTGGATATATCCTTCGAAGCTTCATTTTTGGAATTTTACTCGTTTTTCCCTTGATGTTCATCGACTACATCGTTCAAACGGAGTTTGGTGGGCGTGAAGAGGTGCAATTGGTTCGAACAGCAGTCACAGAAGAGTTTGCAAAATGGTTCGTCGTCTTTTATACCGTGTATATTCATCAACGGTTTAATGATTATTATGATGGGATCATCTATGCCGTAGCGTGCTCGCTTGGATTTGCTACCCTTGAGAACATCTTATATCTGATGGTGAATGGAACGGTCGAACACATGCTATTCCGAGCTTTACTACCGGTATCCGGTCATGCTTTGTTTGCTGTCATCATGGGTTTCTTCATGGGAATGGCGAAATTCTCGCCTCACCCGTATCGGTGGTTGTCCTTATCGATAACGATTCCGGTATTTGCACATATCTTATTTAATTTGTTAATATTGGAAAATGGTGGTATATCTGTTTTGCCAATCGTCTTCATGATCATTTTATGGACGATCGGATTATTTCAAGTACGAGGTGCCAACCGTTTGAATCGTCGATTCAAACGAAAAAAACAACATTCAGATGGCATCGAATAGAAAGTAGGAGCGAAGTAGGATGATGGAAATCGGGGATTTAGTAATGCTTTCGAATAGTGAGGATCGACAAGGACGGTCAAAAGTAACAGCCGTAACGAATCGATTGATTTGGATCGAGGCGCCAAGTGAGGTCGCGACATTGAAAACGTTCATCTTGTCAGATCACGAAGAAGTTTCTTTTTACTTTTTTAAAGAAAAGGGTAAATTATTTGGATTTGATACGGTCGTCGTGGAACGACAAAATGATCCACTTCGTGGTCAGCGGTACGCCTTAAAGCGACCGAGTGATGATCAAATCGAGCGCATCCAACGACGTCAATTCGTTCGAGTACCACAAATGCTCGACGTCGCCGTTCATCCGCATAAAACGCAATTTGATCCGTTTACGACGGTGACGCTTGACTTATCGGCTGGTGGCATGATGATTTTGTCGGATCAGTTACCGATTCAAAAAGAGGAAGAGGTGGAGATGACATTCATTCTACCTACTGGTGACGGTATTTCGAGTACTTTAGATGTTATTGCTGAGCTCGTCCGTATCGATCGACGGGAAGAACGGTATGAACTCGCATTCCAATTTACAATGATTCCTGACAGAAGTCGTGAGCTAGTATTGCGTCACTGTTATCAAATGCAAATGAAAAGTTCAAGAAGGGGCATGAATCCATTCACCTGACCGCATTTTTTTGCTATGATAACGTTCGGAAGAATGAATCCCCATCAAATATGGGGAAGATGGAAGGATTGGATGGATGATGAAGAAGATTCAAATTGCATTAGATGGACCAGCAGGTGCTGGGAAAAGTACGATCGCAAAACAACTGGCGGCACGCCTTGACTATGTATATATCGATACAGGGGCGATGTATCGTGCCGTTACGCTCGCAGCACTCGAACAATCGCTTGATCTGAACAACGGAGAAGTGCTTGGCGAATTGATGAAATCGCTTGATATTCGTTTAACACCAGGCGAAAACGGGCAACGTGTCTTTATTGGTGATCGCGAAGTGACGGATGCGATCCGTTCCATCGAAATCACGAATAATGTATCGTTCGTCGCTCGTCAAAAAGAAGTTCGAGCAGCACTCGTCACGGCGCAACGAAAATTAGCAGATCAGGGTGGCATCGTCATGGACGGTCGTGACATCGGTACAGTCGTATTACCTGATGCTGAATTAAAAGTTTTCTTGACGGCAACTGTGGAAGAGCGTGCAGCTAGAAGGCACCGGGAAAACATCGCGCGTGGGATGGATAGCGATATCACAGTTCTTCAAGAAGAAATCGCGCTGCGGGACAAACGGGACAGTGAACGTGAAGTCTCTCCTCTACGCCAAGCAGACGACGCATTATATCTAGATACGACAGAGATGACGATTGATCAAGTCGTTGTTCACCTTATGGAACTAGCGGAAGGTGTTCTAAAATGAAACGTAAAGATACCGTTTATCGGATTGCGCGGTTTGTCGTCTGGGTCATAGCCAAAACAGTCTTCCGATTGAAGGTGACGGGGCAAGAGAATATTCCGAAAGACGGTTCCTTACTCATCTGTGCCAACCACAGTTCAAATTGGGATCCCGTCTTCCTCGTCAGTGCGATTCCACCGAAACGTTCGGTTCGTTATATGGCGAAGGAGGAGTTGTTTAAAGTCCCTGCCTTAAAGCAGCTGATGATTGCGGCAGGAACCTATCCTGTCGGTCGTGGTCAAGGGGACCGTCAAGCCTTGAAACGGACGATCGAGCTGTTAAATACGGATGAGACTGTTGGCATTTTCCCAGAAGGAACGCGTTCTGCTCCAGGAGAATTCACATCAGCACAACCCGGTGTAGGGTTCTTCGCCTTACGATCGAATGCTCAGATTTTACCGATTGCCATCATTGGATCGTATCGCCCTTTCAAACGAATGCGCGTCGCGATCGGAAAACCGGTCGATATTTCGGATTTACGTGATCAACGTGGTGCTGCGAAAGCGATTTCTGATCGAATCATGGACGAAATCAAATCCGTCTACTACAATCACGCTTAATACCTTGACAAATAGTCAGAATTGTAAGAAGTTAGAAGCAGGATAAACGCATTGACACGTGTCAGGCGTTTCTTGTACTCATCGTGAGGAGGTTGTTTTGGAATGGTCGAAGAAATGAAAGATATGCCTGATTTTGAAATTCATCGGGACCAGGTAGTTACCGGAATGGTCGTGAAAATTGAAGACAAGCAAGCACTCATTGATATCGGATATAAAACAGAAGCCATCTTACCGATCAGCGAAGTATCGAGTCTTCATCTCGATGATATTCGTGGTGTGTTGAACGTCGGAGATGAACTACAAGTGAAGGTCAAGAAAATCACGGATGAAGAGGTCGTCGTCTCAAAACGAGAAATTGATGCACTTAAAGCGTGGGAGCAAGTTGAAGAGAAGTATAAATCAGGTGAGATCTTTGAAGTTGTCGTGAAAGACATCGTTAAAGGTGGTCTCGTCGTTGATATCGGTGTCCGTGGATTCATCCCAGCGTCGCTTGTCGAGCGGCATTACGTCGAGGACTTCTCGGATTACATCGGTCGTTCGATTGACGTCAAGGTCGTTGAACTCGATCAAGAGAAGAACCGTGTCATTCTCTCGCACAAAGCCGTCGTTGAAGGTGAATTGAACGCGAAGAAAAAAGAGACACTCGAAAATCTAGAAGTGGGGCAAGTTCTAGAAGGAACAGTCCAACGATTGACAGATTTCGGTGCTTTCGTTGATATCGGTGGCGTCGATGGTCTCGTTCATATCTCGGAAATGGCACACCATCGTGTCGAACGTCCTTCGGACATCGTCACGGAAGGTCAGAAAGTCGAAGTCAAAGTACTTGGCGTCGACCGTGATACAGAAAAGGTTAAGTTGTCGATCAAGGAAACACAACCGGGTCCATGGCAACAGATGGAAGGGAAAATCGAAGCTGGGGATATTGTCAAAGGACGTGTACGTCGTCTTGTCCAGTTCGGTGCCTTCATTGAGCTTGCACCGCAGGTAGAAGGGCTTTTGCATATTTCACAAATCGCGAACCGTCATATCGGATCGCCTTCAGAAGTACTTGAAGAAGGACAAGAAATTGAAGCGAAGGTACTCGAAGTGCGTCTTGATGAGCACAAGATCTCGCTCTCGACACGTGTTCTCGAAGAGGAAGAAGGGGCTTCTGAGGACTATTCGGATTACTCGAATCAATCAGAAGGATTTTCTGTCGCTGACTTGACAGAAGACGATTCAGAGACGAAAGAATAAAGGATGACACAAAGCGGACACAAGCGTGTCCGCTTTTTATATGCGGTTTGTTATGGTATATGAGAGTTTGATTTGATACAATAGAACGGCTATGAAGCGAGAGAAGAGAAAGAAGGTGTTGGGATGGCAATTCCAGTCGTGGCGATCGTAGGTCGCCCAAATATCGGAAAGTCGACGATTTTTAACCGGGTGATTGGAGATCGGGTTTCAATCGTAGAAGACAAGCCAGGCGTTACCCGCGACCGTATTTACGGAACTGGAGAATGGCTGAATCGTCATTTTCATTTGATTGATACAGGTGGAATCGAAGTTGGGGATGAGCCCCTACTTCAAATGATGCGTCATCAGGCGGAGCTCGCCATTGATGAAGCGGACGTCATCATTTTCATGGTGAACGGACGCGAAGGAATCACAGCAGCGGATGAGGAAGTCGCGAACATGTTGTTCCGTTCGAACAAACCAGTCGTCGTAGCTGTCAATAAAGTGGATAATTTTGAGATGCGTGATTTAATGTATGAATTCTACTCTCTTGGATTCGGAGACTTATTCCCGATTTCTGGTACACATGGTCTTGGACTTGGTGATTTACTCGACCGTGTCCTTGAATTAGCACCAGATAAAGAAGAGTTGGAATATGACGAAAGTACGATTAAGTTTGCCTTGATTGGTCGTCCNNTCATCGGTCGTCCGAACGTCGGGAAATCAAGTATGACGAACTCGATTCTTGGTGAAGAGCGTGTCATCGTCTCGAATATCGCTGGTACAACACGTGATGCAATCGATACACCATTTACGCGGGATGAACAAGAATACGTCATCATCGATACGGCAGGGATGCGAAAACGCGGGAAAGTCTATGAATCGACAGAACGCTTTAGTGTCATGCGTGCTCAAAAAGCAATCGAACGAGCAGATGTCGTCTGTGTTGTTCTTGATGGTGAAGAAGGTATCATCGAACAAGATAAAAAAGTAGCAGGATATGCCCATGAAGCAGGTCGCGCGGTCATCATTGTCGTCAATAAATGGGATGCTGTTGAAAAAGATGATAAGACGATGAAAAAGATGCAAGAAGAGATTCGGGAAGAATTCCGTTTCCTTGACTATGCACCAATCGTCTTCGTCTCAGCAAAAACAAAACGTCGTTTACAAACGTTATTACCAGTCATTCAGCAAGCAGCGCACAGTCATGCGCAACGGATTCAGACAAGTGTCTTGAACGATGTCATCGTCGATGCTGTCGCTATGAACCCTGCGCCGACAGATAAAGGAGTTCGTTTACGGATTAACTATGCGACTCAGGTCGCGTCGCGTCCGCCAACGTTCGTCTTGTTCGTCAATGATCCAGAATTGCTTCACTTCTCTTATAAACGATATCTCGAGAACCGGATTCGGGAGGCATTTGATTTCACAGGTACACCAATCCGGATTTTAGCTCGTCAAAAACAATAATGAGGTGATTCAGTATGACCAAAATCGCTGTCATCGGAGCAGGAAGCTGGGGAACAGCGCTCTCGCTCGTCTTAGCCGATAATGATCAGGAAGTCATTCTTTACGGTCGTGAACAAACAAATGTCGACCGTATCAATGAGCATCATGAAAATGCGCAATTCTTGCCGGGCGTCGTGTTGCCACAATCATTGAAGGCGACGACGGATCTCAAAGTGGCGGTCGAAGGCGCAACACATATTTTGATCGTGACACCGTCATCTGCGATTCGTGCGGTTTCTCGTCAATTAAATGAACTATTGACAGAACCAGTCGTCCTGATTCATGCATCAAAAGGAATCGAACCGAAGACACATCTTCGATTGTCTGAGTTGATCGAAGCAGAGGTCGACCCGGCGAAACGTAAAGCGGTTTGTGTCTTGACAGGTCCTTCACATGCTGAAGAGGTTGCGTTACGTAAACCGACGACGGTGACCGTTGCATCGGATGATTTAGAAGAGGCTGGTCGTGTGCAGGAATTGTTTACAAATGAAAACTTCCGTGTCTACCTCAATGCGGACATCATCGGGGCAGAACTCGGTGGAGCACTGAAGAATATCATTGCACTTGCTGCGGGTATGACAGATGGTCTCGGTTACGGGGACAATGCCAAGGCAGCCTTGATTACACGTGGAATGGTCGAGATGGCTCGTCTTGGAACGATGCTTGGGGCAAACCCAATGACGTTCACCGGCTTGACAGGAATGGGTGACTTAATCGTCACTTGTACTTCTGTCCATAGCCGAAATTGGCGTGCGGGAAATGCCATCGGTCGAGGAGAAAAACTAGAGACAGTGCTTGAAAACATGGGAATGGTCGTAGAAGGTGTTCGTGCGACACAAGCTGCATATGATCTAGCAGAGTCGAAACAATGTGAACTCCCAATTACTTCTGCTTTATACCATGTTCTCTTTGACGGTCATACACCGGAAGAAGAAGTCAAAAAGTTGATGCAACGACCACAAAAAAATGAGATCGAGCATCTCTTCACGACGAAAGATTAACGGAGTGGGGTGGAAACCTTGAGTCCAGGATTATTAAAAATGTGGATTTCGTTCGCTGGCATCGGACTCTTTGCGATCAGTGTCTTGCTGGTCACGGTCAGTCGGACGAAGTTGAAAGGGATTTGGCAGATTCTCGTGTCAACCTTGGCATTCGTTTGTTTCATCGTTGCGTCGATCATCATGGTATTTATCGTCATGGCGGGACCGAGCGCATGAAAAAGTGGTTCGTACTACTCATGCTCATTCCGGTGACGTTATTATCAGGTTGTCTCTTTCCGGACAGCCAGAAACCGTCGAACCGCGTGCCGTATCCGCAACAATTACGTACCGTTCAGGATGCCGTCGATGCATACCAGAAAGACACAGGTGTTTTGCCGATCAAAACGATGGAGGCAGATACGCCACTCATGGAACGTTATCAAATCGAACTGGGCCGTCTGATACCTCGTTATATGAGTGATCCACCAACGAACAGTTTCGAAGGCGGGGGAACATTCATCTATTTGTTGGTCGACGTTGAGACGAAGCCGACTGTCAAATTGATGGATTTGCTTGTCGCGGAAGAACTACAGAAGCTTCAAGTCCGAATTGATGCGTATCGCAAGAAGAATGATAAGTACCCATTTAAAGGCTCCATCGGAAAAAATCAGTTTACCCTTGACTATAAAAAGTTATTCATCAAAAAAGAACCGACTGTCCCAAGTCCGTACTCAGATGAAAAGCTATCGATCTATGTCGATGGTCAAGGTCGTCTTTTCATCAACTATTTGCCAGAGTTGAAGAAAGCTGTACAAACTGCGAAGAAAAAGCCGAAAGTCGGTCAGGATATTCGGTATTTGCTTTATGAAGATCAACCATTTGTTCCTGCCTATTCTCAAAGCTACACGATAAACGAAAAAGGCGAACCTGTGTTTTCAGAGAAATCGAGCGAAGAATCTGAAAATTGAACGTTATTTACACGAAAATGTTGTAATAGCAACGTTTATAGGGTATGATTACCCTCGAAGAAGTGATTGGGAGGGGGTGAAAGTAATGAACAAAACTGAACTCATTCAAGCAGTCGTCGAAAAATCAGGTCTTACAAAAAAAGACGTGACGAAAGTTGTTGAATCAACATTCGAATCGATCACTGAGACACTTCAGTCTGGAGAGAAAGTCCAATTGATTGGATTTGGTAACTTCGAAGTCCGTGAGCGTGCAGCCCGTAAAGGTCGCAACCCACGTACGAAAGAAGATATCGAGATTCCAGCAAGCAAAGTACCTGCCTTCAAACCAGGTAAAGCATTGAAAGATGCTGTGAAGTAATCCGGCTACATAGTCGCCCGAGATTTTCTCGGGCGGCTTTTTTGTGGACATTCAGAAGCGTGAAAGCCCGCCGATTATGGTATATTAAAAAAGAAGAACGTCCATCAACGAGATGGCACTGGAGATCGGGGGGTAAAAGCATGGAACAACATGAGCTGCGCGTGGATGAAATCATCACTGCACTCACCACTAAACAAACGACACGATTGGCTCGACATGTGGATTTCCCTTCCATCGATCGTGAACAGATCCGTTGGTTGATTGATGTCGCTCAACATGACAAGCTAGATTCAGAAGCACTCGTCAAAGCGATTCATTTCGCACAAGTCGCTTTACGTCTGCATGAACGCGTCAGTAAAACATTACGCGGTTCGAAGGAAAGACAGCTTCTTGTATTAGCTGGAGATCTTTTCTCGAGCTACTTCTTCGAACAATTAGCGGGTTTGCCGAAAGAGGTTCTTGTCTCACTCGGACGGACCATTCAACGTGTCAATGAAGCGAAGTGTGCCTTACACGAAATGAACTATGAATCAACGGAAGAACGGGTTCTCTTATGGTTAACAGCAGAGTTCGGATTAATGCAAGGACTCGCGGCAATCACCAAACGAGAATGGCTGACACGACAAGGACGGCAGATCATTCAACAACAGGCAGAGCAGCTAGATCTGGTCGCACAGAAATTACTGTTATCGCATCTCGAACAGATGGCGGTAGCATGAGATCTTGGAAAGGGTGAGCAGTGTGCAGACAAAAGATAAAGAAAAAAAAGTGTATGAAGTGTTCCAATCGATATCAACGAACTATGATCAAATGAATTCAGTCATCAGCTTCCGACTGCATAAATTGTGGAGACGCGAAACGATGCGCCGGATGCAAGTCTTCCCAGGTGCTAAATGTCTTGATCTTTGTTGTGGAACGGCAGACTGGACGATTCAACTGGCAAAAGCAGCCGGTCCGACTGGTGTCATCAAGGGACTTGATTTTTCAGAGAACATGTTAAAAGTCGGCGTGGAGAAAGTAGAAGCGCTCGATATGAAAAACATCGAATTGATTCACGGAAATGCGATGGATTTACCGTTTGGTGACAACTCATTTGATTTCGTGACAATTGGTTTCGGTTTACGGAACGTTCCTGATTACCTTCAGGTCATTAAAGAGATGCATCGCGTCTTAAAACCAGGTGGAACGGTCGTCTGTCTGGAAACGAGTCAACCGACGGCACCGATTTTCCGAGAAGCATATTCGCTATACTTTGGAAAAATCATGCCACAAGTAGGTCGTTTGCTTGCTAAATCGTATGATCAATACAACTGGTTACAAGAATCAACGGAAGTGTTCCTCGACCGTGTCGAACTGAAACAACTCTTCGAACAGGCAGGCTTCATGCAAGTGGAAGTCAAAGCATTCGCGGGTGGGGCTGCTGCGATGCACCTTGGGAAGAAGTGGTGAGATGTCACTGCATTCCATCTACCGTGATGTCACGAAGGAAGTTAATTTAGTCGATCGTTTTCTGATCAGTCATATCGCTTCGGAGGAACCAACGATTGATGCAGCAGGAAAACAACTGTTGAAAGCTGGTGGAAAACGGATTCGACCAGCGTTCGTATTGTTAGCCTCTAAATTCGGTGAGGCAGATCGAGATGAACTGATCCGTGTAGCAGCAAGTCTTGAGCTCGTCCATATGGCATCGCTTGTACACGATGATGTCATTGATGACGCTGAACTACGACGAGGAAAACCGACCGTTATGCAATACTTCGATGAAGAAGTGGCGCTTTATTCAGGCAATTATTTGTTTGGGGAAGCGATTCGGTTGATTGGAGAAGTCGGAAAACCAGAGCTGGTCCAAGTCATGGTCCATACGATGCGTGAAATTTGCGAGGGTGAGATTGAACAGATCTATGATCAATATGATTGGGAACAGTCGATTAAACGTTATATCAAACGAATTGAACGAAAAACAGCCATTCTCATTGAAGCAAGTTGCCATCTAGGTGCAATCGTTGCGAATTGTTCAGCGGCCGATACGAAAGCGTTACGACTGTTTGGACGAGATATCGGACTCGCTTTTCAGATTGCTGATGATTTGCTTGACTTCACAGCGAATCGAACGCAACTTGGTAAGCCAGTGGCAGAGGATCTACGTCATGGACATAAGACGTTACCCGTCTTTTATGGAGCGGAAGATGCTGCCTTTTACGAAAGTCTTTCGAAAATCGAGACGATGCCTACCCATGAAGAAGTTGCACCATTGCTAGCATTTCTTCAAACTTCAGGTGCCCTCGAACGAACACAACGAACGGTCGATCTTTACATTCGTCGTGCCATCAACCGGCTCGAACCCTTACCTAAATCTTCCGCTAAACGATCGCTCGAAGAAGTGGCGCGCTACGTTGGTAAACGAAAAGGATAAAGATTGTCAAAAATTTCTTGCTGTTCTTCTAAAAAGCCAGTAAACTGACTATGTAAGCGCTTTTCTAAAAGCATTTCATAGGGGGAACTAGAGATGGAACAGACATTTTTAATGGTCAAACCGGATGGCGTAGAACGTGGGTTGATTGGGGAAATCATCGGACGGATCGAACGCAAAGGATTCATCATTCGTGAAATGAAAATGATGAACGTCACAGAAGAACTCGCAAAAGCACACTACGAGGAACATGCGGAGAAACCATTCTTTGGAGAGTTGGTCACTTTCCTGACGTCAGGTCCTGTCGTCGCTTTGCGTGTTGAAGGGGCAGACGTCGTTGCCGTTTCTCGTTTGATGATCGGAAAAACAAAACCACTTGAAGCAGCACCTGGAACGATCCGTGGTGATTTTGCGAACACGATGAGTGAGAACGTCATTCATGGTTCAGACAGTATCGAAAGTGCGGAGCGTGAGCTTGGTCTTTGGTTTCAAGGACAGCCAGTTAATGTCTAATACATGAATAGTAGGACAAGCGGGGAGGGATTCGATTCGATCGAATCCCTTTTGTCGTATTCTTGTAAAACGGACTGACCGGATTGGTTAATTGCTTTTTGGAATGCCTATAGCTTTATGCTACTATAGAAAATAAGTTGAACCGGTCAAAGAAATGACCATTTGATATCGAGAGTGAGCGAGGTGTGCCAATTGGAAGATTATGAACTTTTCATACAACGATTCAAGACCAAATCAGGGATTGATCTCGGTCAGTATAAAGAAGCACAGATGAAACGACGGTTGACGGCGTTACGTGACAAAAAAGGGTACAGTACGTTTGCGTCCTATATGCAGGCAATGGACAAAAGTACCTCGTTATACGAAGAATTTCTAGATCGGATGACGATTAATGTCAGTGAATTCTTCCGTAATCCGATACGTTGGCAACAATTGGAGCAAGACATCTTACCGGTCTTGGAATCACGTGCACATGGACGAATTCGAACGTGGAGTGCTGCCTGTTCGACGGGAGAGGAACCGTATTCCCTAGCGATGATCTTAAGTGAACGACTCGATTCGTCGGCTTTTACGATTCAAGCAACGGATTTGGATGAGCTTGTCCTTGAAAAAGCGAAGCTTGGTCGATACGGAGCTTCCGCATTGAATGAGGTCGTAGAAGCGCGGAAAAAGCAATATTTCATCGAGCAGGAGCAGACATTCGAAGTTGTTCCAGAAATCAAACGACTTGTTCGTTTCAGTAAACATAATTTGTTAGGCGACCGGTACGATACCGGTTTTGATTTAATCATCTGCCGTAATGTACTGATTTATTTTACGGAAGAAGCGAAAGCACATGTCTATCGTTCGTTCGTCGAGGCATTAAAACCAGGCGGTATTCTGTTCGTTGGAGGAACGGAACAAATTTTCCAACCAGAACGATTTGGATTAAAGATGAAACAAAGCTTCTTTTACGAAAAAATCGGTTGAACAGGAAGGGATGAAGCGAATGCGTTACATGACAGCAGGAGAATCGCACGGAAAAGGATTGACTGTCATCATTGACGGGATGCCGGCAGGACTCACGATTGATTTCGAAGCCATTCAGCGTGAAATGACGCGTCGTCAAGGGGGATATGGACGAGGTCGACGGATGCAAATCGAACAAGATCAGATTGATGCACGTGGTGGGATTCGCCACGGATACACGACGGGATCACCGATCAGTTTGTTCATCGAGAATAAGGATCATACGCACTGGACACAAGTCATGCAGGCGGAACCGCTCGAAGAAGAGTTGGAACGCCCACGGACATTAACGCGTCCACGTCCCGGACATGCGGATCTCGTCGGAGGATTGAAGTACGGTCATCGCGATTTACGCGATGTGCTGGAACGTTCTTCAGCGCGTGAGACAGCAGCACGTGTTGCCGTCGGTGCCTTCGCTAAACAATTACTGAATGAACTCGGAATTGAAGTATTCTCGCATGTACGATCGATCGGTGGGATTGATGCCCCTTGGAAAGATCCTGTAGAATATCAGGAAACCATTGATGCTTCACCTGTTCGCTGTGCCGACGAACTTGCAGGACAACGAATGATGGAGGAAATTGATGCTGCCAAAAAAGAAGGCGATACACTCGGCGGTGAGATCGAAGTCGTCGTGACGGGCATGATGCCAGGCATTGGATCCTTTACCCAAAACGATCTAAAGCTCGACAGCCGAATCGCGCAGGCTGTCATCAGCGTCAATGCGATGAAATCAGTCGGTTTTGGTGACGGGTACGAGCTCGGTCGTCGCAAAGGAAGTACCGTCCAAGATGAGATCGTCCATGATGCATCCGGATATCATCGACGGACGAATCATCTAGGTGGAATCGAAGGAGGGATGTCGACAGGGATGCCGATTCGCGTCCAGGTCGCGATGAAGCCGATTCCGACGCTCTATCGCCCCCTGCAATCAGTCGATATTGAGACGAAGGAAGCCTTCACGGCACAAATCGAGCGAAGTGATGCCTGTGCCGTTCCTGCCGCATCTGTTGTTTTAGAAGCCGTCGTTGCGTTTGAGATTGCGGTCGCTATCCTTGAAATGTTCGGAACATCAACGATTGATCGTCTTCAAGCTGCCGTTGCCGCTTATACAGAGGAGGTTCGAACGTTTTGATCGAGCTTGATATCCGGTTGAAAACGTCATATCCAGTATTTGTCGGAAATGGGGCATTAGCACGTTTATCGCATCTTTCGGCGCTGAACGAGGCGGATCGCATCTGGATCATTACGGATGAGACGGTTCGAGACTTGCACTTGCACACGTTGCAAGAGGCATTAGGGTCTATATCTCAATCAACAAGCATTCATGTCAGCACTGTGCCAACTGGGGAGCAGAGTAAATCACTTGCGGTCTACGGTTCTTTATTGGAAGAGGGAATACGTCATGGAATGACACGACATAGTATCATCCTTGCGTTTGGTGGTGGCATGATAGGTGATTTAGCGGGATTCGTTGCAGCGACTTTTTTGCGCGGCATCCCGTTCATTCAAATTCCGACGACACTCTTAGCACATGATTCGAGTGTAGGTGGAAAGGTCGGTTTGAATTTATCGCTTGGAAAAAACTTGGTCGGGGCATTTTATCAACCGAGCGGTGTCGTGTATGATTTAACGCTTCTTCAGACATTACCAGATCGGGAATGGCGGAGCGGCTTCCTTGAATTGGTCAAACATGGATTCCTCGCACGACCATCGTTTGCAGATACGTTACTCGATGTCTCGTTGGATACTATCAAAGGGCTTGATCTTGAAGACTGGCTCGCACGAGGGATTAACGTTAAACGGGATATCGTCGAACAAGATGAGACGGAGCAAGGGATGCGTGCCTTCTTGAATTATGGGCATACATTCGGGCATGCCGTTGAATATGCGAGCCTGGGTCTGTCGCATGGCGAGGCAGTAGGGATCGGACTCGTCTTCGTCAAGTTTTTGGAAGGAAATGAGGAACAGGCGGAACAACTCGGACGGTTGCTCCACCGTCTCGGAACCAGATTGCCGGACCGACAATCGTTCGAGACATATCTGGAACTGATGCGTCGCGACAAAAAGAATCAACAAACTACGATCCGATTCGTCCTTGAGAAAGAAGGACGTTTTGACTTAGAGGCAATCAGTGAAGAACGATTGCAACAAGCGTTCAATCAAACAATGAGGTGTTTAGAATGGGATTAAGAGGAACAGTACAAGTACCGGGCGATAAATCAATGACACACCGTGCTTTTCTGTTCGGTGGAATCGCTAAAGGAACGACACATGTCAGAAATGCACTCGAAGGAGCGGACTGTCTCGCTTCATTAGAAGCGATGCGAGCGCTTGGGGCACATGTCGAACGAACAGCAGGAGAAATTCGCATCACCGGTACGGAAACGTTTCAAGAAGCAACGATCGATTGCGGAAACTCGGGAACGACGATCCGTCTTTTATGTGGGATTCTAGCAGGCGGTCAAGCAACGTATGTACTTGATGGAGATGCTTCCTTGCGCAGACGTCCGATGAAACGGATCACGGAACCACTTGCCTTGTTCGGAGCGAACATAACAGGTGAGACGGCGCCGCTTCACATTGCAGGAACGCCACTTGTCGGAACGACGTATACGTTACCGGTCGCAAGCGCGCAAGTGAAAAGTGCCGTCTTACTCGCAGGTTTACAAGCGACGGGCGAGACGACGGTCATCGAGCCGATTCTATCACGGGACCATACGGAACGCATGTTGCCGCAGTTTGGCGTTGACGTATCGATCGATGACTACGAAGATGGTCGACATATTCGTGTTCAAGGTCCTGTACATTTACAAGCGACGTCACTCGACATCCCGGGGGATCCATCGTCAGCAGCGTTTTGGTGGACGGCAGCAGCGATCGGGCAGGATAGTCGGATCACGACGACGCACGTCTTGATGAATCCGACACGGATCGGTTTTTTACAGACGTTGCGCCAGATGGGGGCGAGTGTCGAAATCGATCACCGCTCAGAAGATGGTGGAGAGGAGACGGCAGATGTGACCGTCGAGACGACATCGTTGCAAGCGACCACGGTCGAAGGTGAACAAATCCCTTCCTTGATCGATGAGATCCCGTTACTTGCATTGCTTGCGACGCAAGCAGAGGGACGAACGATCATTCGCGATGCGGAAGAGCTCCGTGTCAAGGAGACGGACCGGATCGAGACGGTCGTGACGGCGTTACGGCGTCTCGGGGCGAATATCGAGGCGACGGATGACGGTATGATTATCGAAGGACCGACACCTTTGCAAGCAGCGGAAGTCGACAGTGCAGGTGATCACCGACTCGCGATGATGTTGACGATCGCGGCGACAATCAACCCGGAAATTATAGTGCATGGACGCGAAGTAGTTGAAGTCAGCTACCCAACGTTCTATGATGATTTAAAGAAACTTCAATCCGACCGATCTGAGTAAGAAATAGGCGGATGACAGAAAGTGGGGCGTTTGCCTTGAATGAACAAGTATTGAATGGCATCATCGAAGAACTAGAACACGGCCATACCTCGGAAGCCTTAGCGACACTAGAACAACTCGAAAAGACAGGGACGGATGAGGATCGCCTCGCGGTTGCCGATCTCTATATCGAACTTGGATTATCAGACCGAGCAGTTAATCTATTGGCACCGCTTTACGTCGAATACGCAGGTAACGCCGGAGTCGCCTTGTTACTGGCAGAGTGTTATATCGATTTGGACCGGGAAGAGGAAGCGATTTCTGTCCTTGAGCAGGTCGACACAACGGACATGGAATATGGTCCCCGTTCTCTCGTATTACTCGCTGACCTCTATCAGTCACAAGGTCTTGACGAAGTGGCATTAGCAAAGCTGAAGGAAGCACGTAATCTCGCTCCTGAAGAACCATTACTGGCATACGGATTAGCCGAGCTCTACATGACGCTCGGTGCGTTTGATCAAGCGGTACCACTATTCGCTGAAATCGCAGAGCGTCCAGAGTTACGTGCTGAATTGCCGCTCGATGCCCTGTACGCGGAATCACTCGCGATGACAGGACAATTTGAGGATGCGATTCCACTGTATGAACGTGCTGTCGCAGAACGTTCCGACTTGCATACGCTGTTTGGTCTTGCGATGACGGCTCACCGTGTCGGTCAACACCAAAAAGCAGTCGAGACATTTCAACAATTGATTGCGCAGGATCCGGATTATACATCAGCGTATGTACCGTACGCGGAAAGCCAAGCCGAACTTGGGCTGACGAAAGAAGCACTGAACGTCATCAAGCAAGGGATGGAGCGCGATGATTATAATGACGAGTTACGGACGATGGAAGCCTTATTCCTTCTCAAACTCGGCGATCGCGCAGGAAGTGTTCAAGCGTTACGTGAAGCACTCGCTTTAAACCCGGAATCAATCGTCGCAGCGGAACGTTTGCTTTCGTTACTGGCAGAAGACGAGGATCATGAAGCAATGATTGAGACGATCTCAGCCATTGAAGAACATGTCACGGCTCCGATTCTGACATGGTACCGGGCGCGCGCTTTATATGCGTTAGAGGAATACACGCAAGCGATGGAGAACTATGCGATAGTCGAAGGCGCATTCACGGAAGACGCGCTTTTCTTGAAAGAGTATGGTTTTGCACTCGTCGAGGAAGGACGGCGTGAAGAGGGACAACGTCTCTTACGACGCGCTGCACAGTTGACACCAGAGGATAACGAACTCGTCGACTATGTTGAACGAATGGATGGATGACTTCACGGGAGAAGGGAGTAGGATTGAGATGATAGAGAGAAAGCAGCGATTCTTACGCCGCATCTTGACCTATTACACGTTAAAGCGACGGGAAGCAAAATGGATCATCGATTACTGGTTGCGTAACGAGGCAAAACTCGAGCAGGTACACTTCGTTCAAAATGCGACTTTCGCTCCGAAAGCCATCATCATGACGACATATGGATTCGATGCGGAACCGTTTCTTTTTAAAAAAGGGGACGTCACGACGCTAGATCCAGAAAAAGCGTATCATGACATTCGTTTGACATCGGAAGATATCTACATCGAGCTAAACTTCCAAGGCATGATGATGGACGATGAATACTTGTCTTTACTGGAAGAAAATCCATTTCGTCCGGAAGTCGCTGTTGAACCGCGTTTAGCAGATGAAGCGACTCATTTCATCGCTGTCACGGTCAATCGACAAGAAGAAGAACGGTTGGTCCGATTGATCGATGAAGCACTTGATGCACGCGATCAACATCGATTCCACTCCCTTTCCGAACAGTTACGTCTCGTTCGAAATCAACTCCCTTAATCAAAGAACTCTATTGCTTATAACAGGCGATAGAGTCTTTTTCGTATGTGAAGATTTGTGCAAAATATGAAGAAAAATAGGGTGGAATTTCATAAAACGTTCACATTAAGAGAGCAGGAGGAAATGTGGATATGATACATTAAATGTGACGAATTGTAAGTAAGAAAGAAAGGGGGAAATGACTTGCGTTTCAAACCATCCGACGTACAGCGGACACGAAGCGAGCAAGCGTATATCGACACGCTAATCGTGCCTTTGCTTCCGATCGGTTTCGATGAGGCGATGCATGCTTATGCGGAATGCGCAGACATGACATTGACGGTGGCGTCCGAAGTCGAACGCCAGCTATCTGGACGGGCGTTGCTCTTACCTGCCATGACCTACATCGATGTACCGTCGATCGAACAGTTGGAAGGATGGCGTCAAGCGGCTGCTTCCGGGCAATTCCGTTTCATCACCTTCATCACCGCTGATTTAAGGTGGAAGGAGACTGCCGCAGAAGAGATTATCTACGTGCCACGTCTAGCTCTTGAGACGATGAGTCGTGACCAACAAGGTCAGATGGTCGGGAATTTTGTTGGACAAGTTCTCGAACAGTTAGGAAACCGTTGGACCGCGCTATGAAGCGGTTGACGCAATGATTTTATTAAGATACTATTACCATGTGAGAAATTTGTGTGAAGTACTGTCGTCTTGGGGCACAGCGTACATCACAAGGGGGGATCGAGATGGCTCAAAACGGGTCTAACGTAACACGTCGTCAATTCTTGACGTATACATTGACAGGCGTCGGCGGTTTCATGGCTGCGACAATGGTCATGCCGATGGTCAACTTCGCAGTTGATCCAGTCCTGAAGAAATCAGGAGCAGGCGATAAAGTAAAAGTAATGAAGTTGTCGGATATCACGACAGAACCAAAACGGGTCGACTTCAAGAAACAAACGCAAGATGCGTGGTATGAGTTCGAAGAAACGTTGTCGGCTTGGGTGTTCAAAGATGATAAGGGAGAAATTTTGGCCCTTTCACCGATTTGTAAACACTTAGGTTGCCAAGTCAGCTTCGGCGCAGATCCAACGCACCCGGAGCAATTCTATTGCCCATGTCACTTCGGACGGTATACGAAGGATGGCACGAACGTACCTGGTACGCCTCCAACGAAACCACTCGATGAGTATGAAATGCAACAGAAAGATGGTTACCTCTACCTTGGTAAACCAGTCGAAAGAGGTGCGTAAGCGATGATGCAAAAAATCTATGATTGGATTGATGAGCGCGTGGATATTACGCCGCTCTGGCGAGACATCGCCGATCATGAAGTACCGGAGCACGTCAACCCGGCACATAACTTTTCAGCTTTCGTTTATTGTTTTGGCGGATTGACGTTCTTTACGATCGTCATTCAGATTCTTTCGGGGATGTTCTTGACGATGTATTATGTACCGGACATCATCAACGCACACGCGTCCGTCTACTATCTACAAAACGAAGTCGCACACGGACAAATCGTTCGTGGTATGCACCACTGGGGTGCGTCTGTCGTTATCGTAATGTTGTTCCTACATACATTACGTGTCTTCTTCACTGGTTCATACAAAAAACCACGTGAATTGAACTGGGTCGTCGGAGTTCTCTTGTTCTTCGTCGTCTTAGCTCTCGGTCTGACAGGATACCTATTGCCTTGGGACATGAAAGCGTTGTTCGCGACAAAAGTTACGATTCAGATTGCTGAAAGTATCCCGGTCATCGGTGGTATCGCGAAGACCCTCCTTGCGGGTGGAGAAATCGTCGGCGCAAGTACAATCGCTCGATTCTTTGCGATTCACGTCTTCTTCCTTCCTGCAGCATTGTTCGTCTTGCTCGGGGCCCACTTCATGATGATTCGTAAACAAGGGATCTCTGGACCACTTTAAACCGACTATCATCTAGACAACAAAAAAGGGGGAGAACACGATGCATCGTGGTAAAGGAATGAAATTCGTCACCGATTCACGGGTGTCGATCAATAACCGGATGCCGAACAAGTCAAAAGACTATTCGGAATATCCAGGTCGAACGGAAGCGTTCTGGCCGAACTTCTTACTTCGCGAATGGATGGTTGGAGCGGTCTTCTTGATCGGCTTCATGACTCTGACAATCGTAGAAGCAGCACCACTTCAAAACATTGCCGATCCGACGAATACGTCGTACATTCCACTTCCGGACTGGTACTTCCTATTCCTCTATCAGCTCTTGAAATACCAATTCGCTGCAGGTCCATACATCTTGATGGGAACAGTCATCCTTCCAGGTCTTGCGTTCACAGCACTTCTCGTCGCGCCATGGCTCGACCAAGGTCTTGAACGCCGTCCTGCGAAACGGCCAGTCGCCGTCAGCATGATGCTCCTCGCAGTCGTCTCGATCGTCTTCTTGACATGGGAATCTGTTCAAACGACACACTGGGATACAATCCACAAGCAAGGTGAGTTGACGATGAACGAAGGACCAAAAATTGATACATCGGCAAAAGGATACGAAATTTATTCGAACCAGTCATGTGTCAACTGTCATGGTAAGAACCTCGAAGGTGGAGCAGCAGCTCCAGCGCTCGTCGGAACGAAAAAGACTGAAAAAGAGATTTATGATATCGCAGTCAAAGGTGTCGGTTCGATGCCGGCTGGTCAGTTCAAAGGCTCAGATGCCGATCATAAAGAACTTGCGAAATTCATCGCTTCATACGGTGAAGGCGGCGAAAACAATAAATAAGCCAAAAGCCGGGGGAGCAATCCTCCGGCTTTTGTCGATGATGAGGTGAAACGATTGCAAGGAATATTTACTTTACTCCGTCATAAAGCCGTGCTTTGGATCGTCGGATTGATCAACTTAGCAGGCACCTTATACGGCTACTACTGGTATGAACCACAACTCGCGACATCGAAGTGGTACTTCTATCCGTTCATTCCGGATAGCCCAACCGCATCGCTGTTCTTTACGATCATCGTTTTTCTATGGATTTTCGGACGACGTTCCCGCTTGTTTGAAGTGCTCGCATTCGTGACATTGATCAAATATGGTGTCTGGGCGGTCGTCATGAATGCCTTGATGTTGAACGAACTCGGCACATCAAACGCCTACTTAACAACGATGGCACTGATGCTGATGGTGTCGCACGGAGCGATGGCGTTTCAGGCGTTGTTATTCAGTCCTTTGATGACATTTCGCGTCAAGGAGCTTGTTCTCGTTGCGATTTGGGTCGTTCATAACGATGTCGTCGATTATGTCCTTGGGCAATGGCCCCGCTACCCGGCGCTTGCAGAGCACATCAAATGGATCGGATACGGTTCTTTCTGGTTGACTGGATTATGTCTTTTGATGGGATATCTGTTTGTCGTACGCGATTCAATTGACAATAAGGTCGCTTGAACATAAAATAGACCTATAAACAAAAAAGAAAGGAACGATGTCTCGTGGCAAACTATTTGATTTATCTCGCGATCATCATGATCGTCCCGATTTGGGCTCAGATGCGGGTGCGGAGCACCTATAAAAAATATCAAGATGTTCCGATTCAGAGTGGGGTGACAGGAGCACAGGTCGCTGACTTCATCATGAAGCAGAACGGGATTACGAACGTCCGGCTCGAGCCGATTGGTGGAACGATGTCCGATCATTATGATCCGACAAATAAAGTCGTCCGGCTTTCAGAAGACGTCTATTACGGTTCGACGGTCTCAGCCGTTTCGATTGCGGCACACGAAATTGGTCACGTCATCCAAGATGCGACGGATTATAACATGATGCGTGTCCGGCACCGCATTGCACCTGTCGCCTCAATCACGTCGAACTTATCGTTCCCTCTGTTGTTGATTGGTCTATTCGCTGGGTTCACTGGTCTTGCGATGCTAGGTGTCGTCCTGATGCTTGGAGCGGTCATCTTCCAACTCGTCACGTTACCGGTCGAGTTCGATGCTTCGAACCGAGCAATGGCGCAATTGACAGATCACGGAATCATCGACGCGGAAGAAGAACGTGGTTCACGCCGTGTCTTGAACGCAGCCGCTTGGACATACGTCGCGGCAACACTCGTTGCCGTCGCCGAGTTCCTTCGTCTCGCACTAATCGTCTTCAACCCGTCAAGTGATGACTAAAACGAAAAACACGGATCGCTCGTTTGAGCGATCCGTGTTTTTTACGTTTCTTTGATCGGAATCCGATTCTCATCGAACGTGAAACCTTCCCCCGTCACCTCATAGACATCATGCAAGGTGATGAAGGCATGCTGATCGACACTTTTAACGAGTGTCTTCAAGCGATTGATCTCGTTTCGAGCGACGACGACATATAATACTTCGAGGTCGCGTCCCGAGTATCCACCCTTCGCAATCAGACGGGTCGTACCTCGGTTCATCGTCGCATGGATGCCGTCCGCGATCTCCGTGCGGTGGTCACTGATGATCATCGCCGCTTTACCAGCGTAAGTGCCTTCTTGCATCCAATCGATGACACGGGCACCGACGTAGACGGCAAGTAACGTATACATTGCCTGCTTATAATCGAGATACGTCAAAGAAGCAACGATGACGAAGAAGTCAAAGACTAAGAACGTTCGACCGATCGACCAACCAAAGTAGCGTTTCGTCAGACGCGCGATGATATCGACACCACCCGTCGTTCCGCCATTGTTGAAGATGATTCCGAGTCCCACCCCGATGAACACACCTGCAAACAGGGCAGCAAGGACCATGTCTTCTCGTAAATCAATCACGAGTGGTGAATACTTCGCAATCACTCCGTACCAAAAGGAAAAACTGAATGTACCAATCAACGTATAGACGAACGTCGTTCGCCCTAAAATCTTATAGCTGACGAAAAAGAGAGGAACGTTCAGCACTAAGTTCGTGATCGATGGTGATAACCCGAACAGTCCTTTTAGAATCAGCGTGATTCCGGTGAAACCGCCCTCTGCCAATTCGTTTTGGACGTTAAAATGATAAATACCAAAAGCAAAGATGAATGACCCGACTAAAATCCAGAGAATGTTCTGAACCCGAATCGGAAACTGGAATGGAGGTGCCATTTCCGTGTGCTCCTTTCAAATCAAGACTCTTTCTCTAGGGTAACGGCACGGTCGGAAAAAGACTAGCTTTTCCTACGAAAATCAGTCGAAAAGTGATCAGTATGGTCATTCTGATCGATATTGCTTAGAATAGAGACGAATAGAAGTCATAAAGAGAGTGTGGTTTTATCATGAAAAAAGCAATTGGGATTCTCTGTTATCCATCAGTCGGCGGTAGTGGGGTTGTCGCGACTGAACTTGGTATGAAGCTAGCAGATCGTGGACATGACGTTCACTTTATTACATCGAGCATGCCGTTTCGGCTGACGGAATATCGACCAAACATCACGGTCCATTTGGTTGAGGTCAACCAGTATTCTGTTTTTAAATATCCACCCTATGACATTACGTTAGCGTCAAAAGTCGCAGAAATCATTGATTTATTCGATCTCGATGTGATCCACGCCCATTACGCTGTTCCGCATGCCGTTTGTGCAGAACTCGGACGAAACATGGCGAAGAAAAAAGGCGTCGCCGTCGTCACGACATTACATGGAACAGACATCACCGTCATCGGTCAGGACTTAGAGATGCAACCGGCAATTCGGTATGGTATCGAACAATCGGATGCGGTCACGGCTGTTTCTGAGAGTCTTGCGCTTGAAACGAATGCGACACTTAACGCCCATTACGACATCGATGTCATCGCGAACTCGATTGATGAGAGTGTCTATTATCCGATGCGGGATGAACGATTGAAGCGGCATTACGGTATCGAATCGGATGAAGTCGTCGTCATCCATATCTCGAACTTCCGACCGGTCAAACGAATCGACGATACAATCGCGGCATTCGCAATCGCGGCAAAAGATCGGAAGATGCGTCTGTTGCTCGTCGGAGATGGTCCAGAGATGGGACAAACGAGACGGCGTGCGAAGGAACTTGGCATTGACGACAAAGTCATTTTCGCTGGTAAACAGGAACATGTCGCGCAGCTGCTCGCCATCAGTGACATTCATGTGTTGCTGTCGGAAAAAGAAGCGTTTGGACTCGTCGTCCTCGAGGCGATGGCAATTGGTGTCCCAAGTGTCGTCTCGACAGCGGGTGGATTACCAGAAGTCATTCAGGACGGCGTGACAGGATATATCGTTCCGACTTACGACGTTAAGGTCGCTGCGGCGCGCATCGGTGAACTTGCGGATGATCCGTTGTTACGAGAACGGATGGCAGAAGAGGGTATTCGCGATACTCGTCGTCGTTTTGATTCGAATGAGATCGTCCGTCGTTATGAACAAGTCTATGAACGGGTGTGTGCGCGTCATGAACTTGCTTGAAGGCGCGCATCATATCATTCAGACGATCGAACAAGCGGGTGGTGAGGCTTATATCGTTGGTGGTGCCGTTCGCGACATGTTACTCGACCGGACACCAGGAGACTATGATTTAGCGAGTTCGATGTTACCGGAACAGATCATCGACTTATTCCCTGTCGTCATTCCGACAGGGCTCGAGCATGGAACTGTAACGGTTGTTCTCAACCACGTACCGTACGAAATCACGACGTTCCGCTCGGAAGCAACCTATAGCGATCGTAGGCGACCGGATGCGGTGACGCTTGGCGTTAGTTTGGAAGAGGATTTGACCCGGCGTGATTTTACGATCAACGCGATGGCACTCAGACCATCCGGACGTGTGGATTTGTTCGGCGGAGCGCGCGACATCGAAGAGCGGATCATCCGCACGGTCGGTGAACCAGTCGAACGTTTTAATGAAGATGCACTCCGTATGATGCGGGCGTTCCGCTTTATGAGTCAACTTGATTTTTCGCTTGACGAGACGACCGAGCAAGCAATCTTTGAACTTGCTCCGCATCTAGAGGCCGTTGCGATTGAGCGGATCGCGACCGAGTTTGAGAAGCTCTTACTTGGTCCAGGGAAACAGCAGGCGTTACAGGCGATGCTCCGGACAGGGATCGAACGCTATCTACCCGGCATGACTTCAGAAATCGTCGAGAGACTCGCCAAGCAATCGTTTCGGGGTGTTTCAAAGGATGCCGTCTGGACACTCGTACTTGATGCCGGTCTAACGCGCGATCAATTGACACGCTGGAAACGATCGAAACATCAAATGCAACTCGCTGTGCGTTTAGTCCCTCTGTTATACCGACCGTTACAGGACTGGGATCGTTATCAATTGTCGGATGAAGAACTGGCGATTCTGCGGGAGATGACTGGAATGGATTATCCGGATCGATCGGATTTACCGATTCGCGGTCGCAAAGAGCTCGCTGTTGACGGAAAAGACATGATTCGTCTTGGTCTTCGAAAGCAACAGATTAAAGAAGCACTCTTGCACTTGGAGTACAGCGTCGTCATACGGTCTTGTTCAAACGACCGAACGGTATTGATGAAGGAGGTAGAGCGATGGCACACACAGTCCGAGAACAAATCTTGATAGCACTTCGCAAGCGAACGTGGTATTCCGGACAGGAATTAGCGGAGACACTAAATATTTCACGTACCGCTATTTGGAAACATATGCAAACCTTAAAGGAAGAAGGATACCAGATCATCTCCAATAAAAAACAAGGCTATCAATTAGTCGATGAAGGTGACTTATTGACACCGATTGCAATTGAGGACGGATTAACAACAGTGCGTTTCGGTCGACACATCCTTCATTTCGAAGAACTGGACACGACGCAACGAATCGCACATGAACAAGCACAACAGCAGGCGCAGGAAGGAACACTCGTCGTATGCGATCATCAGACGAATGGTCGCGGGCAACTGGGACGGACTTGGCATGAGGCGAAGAATGAGGGGATCGCGATGAGTTTGCTCGTCCGTCCAGATGTACCGATGCACCAAGCGGGACAACTGACGCTCGTAGCAGGTATTGCGCTTGCGCAGTCTCTCCGGACATTCGATGTTCCGGTTACAATCAAATGGCCGAATGATATCTTGATCAACGGTCGCAAGGTAGCTGGCATCTTAACAGAGATGCAGACCGAGGCAGACCGGATCAGTTCAGTCATCATCGGCATCGGAATCAACGTGCATCATGAACAGTTTCCGGAAGGGATCAAAGATCGTGCTACCTCACTTGTCCGAGAATCAGGAAGAACTTTCCGACGTGCGGAAGTCGTCGCAGCTTTTTTGAATCGATTTGAACGACTATATACGCAGTGGGTCGAGCTAGGGTTCGGACCTTTCGTATTCGAATGGGAAACACTCGCTGATCGCCTACATGAACAAGTGACGCTACGGACACGTCAAGCGACCGCTTCCGGAACATTGCTCGGTATTGACGAGACGGGAACGATCCGGATTGAGACGGATACAGGCGAGACCCGTTTCCATTCGGCAGAGCTGATTTACTGGGAAAAAGAATGAGGATTTGAATCAGACGGTTTGCAGAGAGCTTTTCCTGTCATGTATAATAAAGCCACGGATGGTATCCGCTCGTCGGAATCATACCGAATCGACAGGTGTCAGTTTTAGCTGTTTCAACTGCCTTGATCTTAACGGACAGGGACAGAAGGACGATATTCAATTATTCCGCCTTCTTTTCCGCATGCGTTTATTTTGGAGAAGAAGGCGTTTTCCTTTTGTCCTCCCTACACACGTAAGGAGAGAACACGATGCACACAATGGGTCCATTATTAAAAAAACAACAAGCTGGAGAGAAGCTCGTCATGTTGACGGCATATGATTATCCTTCAGCAAAATTATCAGAAGCAGCAGGGGTCGATATGTTACTCGTCGGGGACTCCCTCGGAAACGTCATCCTCGGCTATGACTCAACGATTGCCGTCACGGTCGACGACATGGTCCACCATGCGCGTGCTGTTCGCCGCGGCGCACCACAGACGTTCATGATCGTCGATATGCCGTTCGCAAGTTATCATGGTTCATTTGATCGCACGCTTGAATCAGCGGCGCGTATTTTCCAAGAATCACAGGCGGATGCTTTGAAACTAGAAGGAGCAGGGGATATCTTAAAAACGATCCGTCGTTTGACGGACGCTGGGATGCCTTGCGTCGCACATCTCGGACTAACACCACAATCCGTTGGAGTTCTTGAAGGATTCAAGGTCCAAGGGAAATCACTAGAAGCAGCCGAACAACTGATTGCAGATAGTTTGGAAGCAGAGCGTGCCGGAGCGAAAATGCTTGTCCTTGAGTGTGTGCCGCATCCGCTCGCGAAACGAATTCAAGAGCTCCTCTCGATTCCCGTCATCGGCATCGGAGCCGGTGCAGATGTCGCCGGTCAAGTACTTGTCTATCATGATATCTTGACGTATGGCGTCGGACGTTTACCGAAGTTCGTCAAAGCGTATACGGACTGGAATACTTCAGGAACAGAAGCAATCGCTGCTTATGTCAAAGATGTCAAAGCCGGTGCCTTCCCTGAACTTGCACATTCGTTCCAGATGGACGAGGAACTGATCGGTGCGCTTTATGGAGGAAACAAGGAATGAAGATTGTTCAAGATATTAAGACGTTACGAGAACGTCTAGCGGGAGCCGGTTCAATCGGATTTGTACCGACGATGGGATTCCTGCACGAAGGGCATGCCTCATTGCTAAAACAAGCACGACAAGAGAATGATGTCGTCGTCTTAAGTATTTTCGTCAACCCGACACAATTCGGACCAAACGAAGATTTGGATCGTTATCCACGAGACGCGGAACGCGATCAGAAGATCGCGGAGGCAGAAGGTGTCGATTATCTGTTTTATCCGACGAACGAGACGATGTATCCGCTGGATATGGCCCGTGTTACGGTCCGCTCCGGTGATGATGTCTTATGCGGCGCATCGCGACCAGGACATTTTGACGGTGTCTTGACGGTCGTCAGTAAGCTGTTGAACGTCGTCCGTCCAACCCGTGCATATTTCGGCTTAAAGGATGCACAACAGCTCGCCTTGATCGAAGCGTACGTCGCTGATTACTTCGTTCCGGTTGAAATCGTCCGTTGCCCAATCATTCGCGAAGCGGATGGTCTAGCGAAATCGTCACGAAATGTCTATCTTTCGGAGACGGAACGCACGCAAGCACCGGGAATTCAACAGGCGTTGCAACAAGCGAAACAAGCACTCGATCAAGGAGTGCCTGTTGAAAAGGTTCTCGAACAGACGCGCGCAGCACTTCAATTTGAGGGGACGACGATTGATTACGTCGAAGCTGTCGACTATCCATCACTACGACCTGCCACTGAACAAACGACTACGATTCTCTTAGCTGTTGCCGTGCAGTTCGCATCGGCACGCTTAATCGATAATTTACTATATACGAGAGGAGTATGACGATGTTACGCACATTCATGCATGCTAAACTACACAAGGCCCGGGTCACCGAGGCAAACTTACACTACGTTGGGTCGATTACAATTGATGAGGATTTACTCGATGCTGTCGGGATCCTTGAAAATGAAAAAGTCCAAGTGACGAACAATCAGAATGGTGCGCGGATTGAAACGTATGCGATTAAAGGGGCTCGCGGCTCAGGTGTCATCTGTTTGAACGGTGCTGCAGCACGCCATTTTCAAGTTGGAGATGAGGTCATTATCATGGCGTATGCGCAATTGTCGACGGAAGAAATTGCGACACATGTCCCAAAAGTGGCTGTTCTAAATGAGCAGAATGACATCAAACAAATGTTGTCTCAAGAAATCGCCCACACGATCTTATGAAATTTTAGAGACCCGATTATGTCAGCGGGTCTCTTTTTTGTTAAGATGAAGAATGAGATGCCATCCAATCATGGATAGGATGGATTAAAGGTGGAGGATCAGTGTTGAAGAAAAAGTACGTCGTAGTCGACCTGGAAACGACAGGTCATTCCATAAAGGCTGGCGATGAGATGATTGAGATCGGAATGGCGGTCATTGAAGATGGACAGTTGACAGAACAACTGTCTGCCTTCGTCCGTCCGACCCAACCGATTCCTCCATTCATTTCCCAGTTGACGGGCATCACGGATAAAGATGTCAAAGATGCCGAGACGTTCGATGTCATCGCACCACGAGTTTTATCATTGCTCGATGGTGGCGTCTTCGTCGCACATAATGTGCAGTTCGATTTAAACTTCTTAAACGATGCGTTAGAAGAAGAAGGATACTTGCCGTATACAGGTCCCGTCATTGATACGGTAGAACTTGCGCGAATCTTACTTCCAACAGCAGAAAGCCATGCGTTGTCGCATCTGTCAGAATCATTGCATCTTGCTCATCAAGAAGCACATCGGGCAGGAAGTGATGCTTCGGCGACGGCTGAATTGTTACTTGAACTACTCAAGCGACTACATACGTTGCCGCTCGAGACATTAAAACATCTCAGACGGTTATCACCACGTCTATTTAGTGCCATCGAAGAGGAAATCGACCATGCGATTCGTTTAGTCGGCATCGAAGAGGATGAGCGATTCGATCGTTTTCGTAAAATCGCTTTGAAAAAGCGTCAGACAATAGAACGTTTGTCACATCCGCCCATTCTTGAACCGTTCGGACCGTTCGTTGATGAATTGAATGCCGTGACGTTCCCTCGTCTATTCGAAGGATATGAAGAACGGCGTGGGCAGCTCGAGATGATGCGTCATGTCTATCAGTCGCTCGATCAAGAAACGCCGTTACTTGTCGAAGCGGGAACAGGGACCGGGAAATCGCTCGGTTATCTCGTGCCTGCAGCGCACTACGCGCTCGAACACGAAGTGCCGATTGTCGTCAGTACACACACGATTCAATTACAGGAGCAACTGTTTGCGCGTGATTTACCGCTATTGCGTCAATTGTTCGATACGCCGGTCCAGATTGCATTGCTTAAAGGACGAAATAACTATATCGATTTACGGAAATTCGAGTTTTTCTTGAATGATCAAGAGGATGTCTATAACTTTACGCTCGCAAAAGCGATTCTTCTCGTATGGTTGACGGAGACGGAAACAGGAGATTTAGAGGAAGTCAGCTTACCGGGTGGTGCAGCGCAAGGCAATATCGGAATCAAGCAATTGATTCAATCCGATAGTCAATCGCAGCTTGGACGGTTTGATCCCTGGTACAGTCGGGACTTCTTCCAGCATGCGATTCGCCAAGCGAAAGATGCGACGATTATCGTCACGAACCATGCGTTGTTGTTTAGTGATCTGCAGTTCGAAGCAGGGGTCTTACCGAAAGGAAGCCCGTTGATTCTCGACGAGGCACACCAGATCGAAGAAGTCGCGAGCCATCATTTTGGTCTCGTTTTTGATGGTCATACGTTTGATCGTCTGTTCCGCCAACTCGGGTATTCATCTGACAAAAAATTATTGCACCGTTTGCTTGATCTGTCGGAAGAATGGGATATTGCCGAGATGGTTGAAGCCCATAGTGAGACGGTCGATGAAGCACTGACGACGTTGCTCGAAGAAGCAGACGGCCTACTGATGATCGTTCAAGCATATGGGCTCGAACTGGCTTCCCGTAAAGCACGACGGGAAGGAATGGTCAGCATTCGCTTTAAGCGACTTGATCGTTCGATGCGTGCCGTCCAAGAGAGTGCCAAGCGGGTTGAATTGGTGTTGCGACGTTTGCGTCAAGCAATTCGTGCGATTCATAAACTGTTCCATGAACATCGGGAGCAAATGAGTTATCGGGAGCGTTCGCTCGTCGCGGATTTAAAAGCGATCACGGCACAAATCGAAGAAGCAGAGCTCGCGATCTTCGAGACGATGCTTGCTCCGCACGATGAGACGGTATCTTGGATCGAGACGTCCGTTAAGAACCGGAAGCTAACACGCGTATACACACAACCAATTGACATTTCAGAGCGATTACGACGCGATGTCTTTTCAAAACGCACGTGTATCCTGACGTCTGCGACGTTGACTGTCTCGAACAAATTCCAATTCATTGAGAACCGATTAGGACTCGATGCTTTTGATACTCGTCGTTTCGTTGTGCCGTCGCCGTTCGGATATGCCGATAATGTGCGACTGATGATTCCGACGGATCTCCCACTCTTACAGGATGTGCCATTGCCAGAATTCGCGGAGACGATTGCGGAAGCAATCTTACAAATCGCAGAGGTGACGGAGGGACGGATGCTTGTCTTATTTACCTCGAACGACTTGCTACGACTGACGCATGAGGCGACGAAGCCGTTGCTGCCAGACCGGTTTACATTACTCTCGCAAGGGGTCACGCAAGGTTCACGGCAACGACTGATGAAACAGTTCAAGCAACTCGATGCCTGTATCTTGTTCGGGACGGCTAGTTTTTGGGAAGGGGTCGATATCCCGGGAGATGATCTCAGTTGTCTCGTCATCGTCCGCCTACCATTCGCGCCACCAGATCAACCAATTGTCCAAGCACGCTCGGAACGGATCGAAAAACTCGGAAAATCATCATTTTTCGAATACAGCCTACCGCAAGCAATCATTCGCTTTAAACAAGGGTTTGGTCGCTTGATTCGGACGACGAACGATCGTGGTGTTGTCTTCGTGCTCGATCGCCGGATTGAGACGACGAGATACGGAAAACGATTCGTTACGAGTCTGCCGAAAGTGCCTGTTTTATCAAAACCGCTTGATGAACTGACCGCAGAACTTGAATTGTTCTTGAATGATGGCGATTGAGTCTATTCAGATAAACCCTATCGCATTATAATAGATAGAGAAAAATGAGGGAGGACATACAGATGGATTCAAAAATTGAAACACTTGCGACCGTCAAAGTGAACCGCCATGACGATACGTATAAAATCGTCGACTTATTGAACCGGACGCTGAAAACGGAAGATTTAATGTTCGGTCTTGCTCTCGATGAAAAAGACAAGGAGCAGATGGTTTTCACCATCTATCGCACATGAAGTGGAAAGTCACGCTTGCTCTACTGAGTGCACTCCTCATCTTGGCTGTTCTTGGAACAGCTGTTTATCAGGTGACGATCGCTGAGGCAAAAGACCGAGAACAGAGCGTCGCGGAACAAGCAGAGACGCGTCTGAAAAAAGAACTAAAGCCGACAGACGTCCGGTTCGAATCTGTCTTTAGCGGAAAACGCCAATATGTCGTTTTTACGATGAAGCAGAGTGGACAGGCGGTACGGGCGTTTGTTCCGGAAAAAGGAACGATTGAGACGCGACCAGTTGCTGATGGTATTGCCATTAAAACGGTCATCGCGGATCATCCGGAACTCGGAGATATCGTGTCTGCTAAATACGGTTTTGAGGACCGTGCTGTCATTGAGATCGTTTCAAAGACGAAGACAGGCTATGATTATTCGTATTACACGTATCAAGAAGGATCTTTCATCAAACGATTACGAATTAAGTAAAGGGAGTGGGCGACATGTTATCGAAACGCGTACGACAATTGACACCATCTACGACTCTAGCCATCACTGCGAAAGCTAAGGCACTACGTGAAGAAGGTCAAGACATCATCGGTTTAGGTGCGGGAGAGCCCGACTTCAATACACCGGAATTCATCATTCAAGCAGCATTCGAGGCAGCAGAAGCAGGCGATACGAAATACACGCCGTCAGGCGGAACGGTTGCCTTGAAGGATGCGATCATTGAAAAAACACGCCGTGACTTATGGATGCCATATGAACGTTCAGAAGTCATGGTCGCTTCTGGCGCAAAGCATGCGCTCTCGACATTGTTCCAAGCAATTCTCGACCCAGGCGATGAAGTCATCGTCCCAGCACCATACTGGGTCAGTTATCCAGAGCAAATTAAACTCAGTGACGGTGTCCCTGTCATTCTCGAGACGGACGAATCGTCTCGCTTCAAAGTGACACGGGAATTGCTCGAGCAACATATCACTCCGAAGACGAAAGCACTTGTCTTGAATTCACCATCGAATCCGACGGGGATGGTTTATTCGAAAGAAGAGCTTGAGATGGTAGCAGATGTTGCAATCAAGCACGATTTACTCGTCATCAGTGACGAGATTTATGAAAAGTTGCTCTATAACGGTGTGACACATATCTCGATCGCGTCCTTACCAGAAATGCGCGAACGGACGGTCATCATCAATGGTGTCTCAAAATCACATGCGATGACAGGCTGGCGGATCGGGTATGCGATTGGACCTAAAGAGATCATCGCAGCGATGACGAACTTAGCGAGCCATTCAACGTCGAATCCGACATCGATTGCGCAAGCAGCATCGGTTGCTGCGTATGCAGAGGGTGATGCACCGGTTGAAGCGATGCGTGTCATCTTTGAAGAACGACTTGAAAAAATCTACGCACGACTCATCGAGATTAAAGGATTGACGTGTCTGAAGCCGGAAGGGGCATTTTACTTGTTCCCACATGCAAAGCAAGCTGCTGAGATGTGTGGATTCGATAATGTCGATGACTGGTGTACAGCTGTTTTATCTGAAGCGAAGGTTGCCTTGATTCCAGGTTCAGGATTTGGTGCACCGGACTATGTCCGCCTATCTTATGCAACGGATCCGGCACGTGTCTTAGAGGCACTCGACCGGATTGAAGGATTCATCACGGCCCATACAGCCGTTTAATAGAGAGAGGATGTTGACTGTTGAAAACAATGATTCGGGATGTAAATAAATACGTAGGAGAAGAAGTGACGATTGGGTGTTGGTTAGCAAACAAACGCTCGAGTGGTAAAATCGCCTTCCTCCAACTTCGGGATGGCTCTGGATTCATGCAGGGTGTCGTCGTTAAAGAAACGGTCGGCGAAGACTTATTTAAACAAGCAAAAGGCTTAACACAGGAATCGTCACTTTGGGTAACAGGTGTCATCAAATCAGATGGCGGTCGGACAGCGATCGGTCATGAAATGGAAATTTCAAAAATCGAAGTCATCCATGAAGCGATCGATTATCCGATTACACCAAAAGCACACGGAACGGATTTCTTGATGGATAACCGTCACCTCTGGTTACGTTCAAAGCGTCAGCATGCGGTCATGGTCGTTCGGAATGAATTGATTCGTGCGACGTACGAATTTTTCAACCAAGAAGGATTCATCAAAGTGGATCCGCCAATCTTAACAGGTAGTGCGCCAGAAGGAACAACAGAATTGTTCCATACGAAATATTTCGATGAAGATGCATACCTTTCACAATCTGGTCAGCTCTACATGGAAGCGGCAGCAATGGCACTTGGAAAGGTCTTCTCGTTCGGTCCGACGTTCCGTGCTGAAAAATCAAAAACACGTCGTCACTTGATCGAATTCTGGATGATGGAGCCGGAGATGGCATTCCACGATCACGAGATGAACCTCGAAGTCCAAGAAAATTACGTCTCGCACCTCGTGCAATCGGCACTGAAGAACTGCCGTGCGGAGCTTGAGTTGCTTGGACGTGACTTGACGGTCCTTGAAAACATTAAAGCACCTTTCCCACGCGTCAAGTATACAGAAGCAATCGACATGCTCAAAGAGCAAGGATTCGACGATATCGAATTCGGGGATGATTTTGGTGCACCACATGAGACAGCGATCGCAAACAGCTTTGCGCGCCCTGTCTTCATCACGCATTGGCCAAAAGCAATTAAGCCGTTCTACATGAAAGAAGATCCGGAAAATCCAGACTTCGTTTTATGTGATGATTTGATTGCCCCTGAAGGATACGGGGAAATCGTCGGTGGTTCACAACGTGAAGAAGATCATGACAAACTTCTCGCTGAGATGAAGAAACATGGTCTTGATGAGACGGGTGCCTATAAATGGTATCTTGAAACACGTCAATACGGTTCTGTTCCACACAGTGGCTTCGGTCTTGGTTTAGAGCGGACAGTTGCTTGGATTACAGGCGTCGAGCACGTTCGGGAAACGATTCCGTTCCCACGTCTGCTGAACCGCCTCTATCCATAAGCAGTAAGGAAAAACATCGACCCATCGTCTCGACGGGTCGATTTCTTGTTTAGACTAGAGAATCGAGGAATTACGATGAATCATAATTTAGTGCAATTATTCGAGGAAGGGACGGTCGTCTTACCGAAACGATTGTTCACCGAGGCAAAACGGTTAGGCATCAGTTTTGTCGAGTTCACGTTGATTGGTCAATTGTTTGCCTGTCGGGCAGAGGGCATGGAGATGCCGTCACCGGAAGAGTTAAGTAATCGACTTGGACTATCCGAGACGGAAACGATCGAGACGACACTCGGTTTATTACAAAAAGGATTACTAGCGATGGAGAACGTCAACGGATCAGAACGTTATTCGCTTGTGCCGCTTTACGAAAAACTGATGGCACCACCGGAACAGGAAGCACCGAACTTTGATACGATCAACCCATCCGTCTTCCAACAATTCGAGCGGGAACTCGGGATGATGTCACCGTTTCAGATGGAGCAAATCATTCAGTGGTTGACGATCGAGAACATTTCGGAAGAGCTGGTACTTGCCGCACTTCGAGAAGCGGTCTATCATAACGTTCGCAAGATGACTTATATCAATCAAATTTTACGAACATGGGAACGCGAAGGCATCAAGACACTTGAGGATCTTGCCGGGCGAGGAGGCTGAGTAGATGTTACGGAAAGCAGAAATCAATCGGATTGAAGCGACGTTAGAAGAGATGTTTCCGGATGCATTTTGCGAGTTGATTCACCGCAATCCGTTTGAACTGGTCGTCGCGGTCGCACTGAGTGCGCAAGCGACCGACGTACTCGTCAATCAGGTGACGCCTGGATTATTTGCTGCGTATCCGGATCCTGCTTCACTTGCTGCGGCGCCGGTTGAGGAAATCGAGGACAAGATCAAACGACTTGGATTATACCGGAATAAAGCAAAAAACATCAAGGCACTGGCAGCACAACTCCTTGCGCAACACGACGGTGAAGTCCCGACGGAACGAGCCGGACTTGAAGCATTACCTGGTGTCGGGCGTAAAACGGCGAACGTCGTCTTGTCTGTCGCCTTCGATGTCCCGGCATTTGCGGTTGATACACATGTCGAGCGCGTCTCGAAACGTCTCGGAATCTGTCGGTGGAAGGATAATGTCACACAGGTTGAAGCGACACTCATGCGCCGTTTCAAACGAGAACGTTGGTCAAAACTCCATCATCAATTCATCTTCTTTGGACGTTATCACTGTAAGGCACAACGTCCGAACTGTGAAGCTTGCCCGTTACTCGACATGTGTCGAGAAGGGAAAAAGCGGACAAAAGGATTAGCGACACCATAAAAAAGTGGATCCCTATCGGATCCACTTTTTTTGAGTCATCAACCATTCCAAGGGGTATCGGACCATTCACGACGCTTTTTCGTGATTGGTACTTTTTTGAAACCCCAGTTTCGGAAATCTTGGTCCGGGCTATCGCGGCGAATGTAAATTTTATCTTTGATGGCTTTAAAAATCCGGTTTTCGTCCCCATAATGGACAAACCGTGGTTTTACCTCGATGACACCACGACGGACGCGGGACAAAGGTAAGCAGACCAAATCGGCAATCTCAAGACCAGATTGGTAGAGGTCGCTGTCTTTTTCAGCAAAGATGAAGCCCTTGATTTTTTGACGGCTTTTTTCAACGTCGAGATGGACCGTTCCTGAATTGAAGATATCGAAGAATGCCTTTTGAATCAGCAAGTTCTGATAATCATCACGACTTTCAAGCACAACACGTGCACTCGTCGCTTCTGTCTCATCAAGGAAGGAATAGAACGATTTCATCAGATGAGCGAAGGCAACGACATACGGATCCTTCGGTGTCGAGAAGAAGTCTTGCAGCTTCTGTTTATCGACTTCGACACTGACGATCGTACAATCGATATCGACTAAAAATTCCGGTAAGGCAATCCAGAAGTGACGCAACATATCGATCGTGATCCCGTCTTCTTTTCCATATGGATGTTCGGCTTTTAAAATTTCTTTGAGATGAAGCGGAATATGTGGATCCTCAAAGACTTTTGCCTTGAAGTCCATTAAACGTTGACGAAGCGGACTCGGTTCGCCCGTCTCATCCGAATCGATGGCATATTTATATTCCATCAAGACACCTGTTAGATTGAATTGTGTATTCCCCTTAGGTGTTCCTGTCTCGTCAACGAACATGATGTATTTCTTCGGGGCAGGGGTTGAGTTCTTAGGAAATCCTTTGACATCAACGCCTTTGACGTTCGATTGTACCCGTTTGTTCAAATGAATCTCCTCCAATTGCACGATAATTACACAGTCTTTAAGAAAGAAATGCTCTTGATGCCACTTTACACGCTAGGCGACTGAAAAGCTATAGCCTGGCAAGTGAAACCGGTGAAACATTCCCTTATAGATTAGGTGTTCGACTCAAGGAAGATAATTCCTGTTTTTAATTATTATTCTTCGCCATTCATCAATCGATCGATATAGCGGACGGATTTAATCGTTTCATTGAAACGTTTCAGACTCGTCTTCGGCTGAAAGGCTTGGACAGAAATCTGCTTCAGTTGATCCACAGCACTTTCGACCATGCTCGGACGTAAGTAAGGACTATCTTGGGCATTCGTTTGCCACTGCGCAATCAGTTGATCTGCTCGTTCGACGAACGGTACGACGTCTCGATTGAAGTCATATTCGGTTCCGGCACGTCCTTCTTGATATATACGTTCAATCTCTTGTAATAACGGTTCAATTGTCATTGGTTTTTAACTACTCCTCTCGGCCGATACGGTACAATCACATATCATGGTACAATAAACGCGATAGGAGGGGAATCGTTTTGAATTACCCGAATGGGAAAAAATTTCAAAAGCCACTCGAGTCGCACGGAACCCGAATCAAGAAGGCACGATCAACCGATTCAACCTTTTCAAATCGTGGGATGACGCTCGAAAAATTATTGAATGAAAGTAATACGTTTTATCTGACTCATAATCGGGCAATCATTCACAAGAAACCCACTCCGTTACAAATCGTTCAAGTGGATTATCCAAAGCGATCTGCAGCTGTCGTCAAAGAAGCTTATTTTAAGCAACCATCGACGACCGATTATAATGGTGTCTACCGCGGAAAATATATTGATTTCGAAGCGAAGGAGACGACAAATAAAACGTCCTTCCCGATAAAAAATTTTCACCCCCATCAAATCGCACACATGCGTCAATGTGTCGAACATGGAGGAATTTGTTTTGTCATCATTCGATTCAGTCTGTATAATGTGCAATATGTGCTTTCAGTCGAGCACGTGTTCCCCTGGTGGGATCAACTCGAAAGTGGACGGAAATCCATTCCGCTGACGATCATCGAACGAGACGGTATCAAAGTCGAGACTGGCGCGTACCCTGCTATCGATTATTTAAAGGCAGTGGACGAACTATATTTCAATTCAGACACTTTTTGATTGAAGGAGAAGGATAGCATATGGAAAGAAGTCGTGTCGCACGTCGTNNGTCGTGAAGAAACGAAGTCATCTGAGAAAAAGATGAAACGGACGAAACGTCCCCAAAAGAAAAAATCAGGTGGAGGATCCGGTGGGAAAGGTCCACTCTGGAAAAAGTTATTGTTGATTGCTACCGGATTATTTATCTTGATGATGTTGATCGGAGGCGGATTTGCGGCATATGCGATTGCTACGGCACCTGAGCTTGATGAAGCAGAGCTTCGTGATGCTTTACCGTTAAAGATTTATGCAAGTAATAAAGAGGAAATCACAAAAGGTGGAACGAGCCGAGAATATGTGTCGATCGATGAAGTACCAGAAGTCGTCAAGGACGCATTCATCTCGATCGAGGACCGTCGTTTTTATCAGCATAACGGGATTGATTTCCGCCGTCTCGGAGGTGCCATCATCGCGAACGTCACTGATGGATTTGGTTCTGAAGGCGCTTCGACGATTACGCAACAGGTCGTCAAACAATCATTCCTCAGCTTTGATAAAACAATCACACGGAAAGTCCAAGAGCAATGGCTTGCGATCCGCTTAGAGCAGGATTATACGAAAGATCAGATTTTAGAGATGTACTTGAATAAAAACTACTATGGTCAAAACTCATTTGGCATCCAGACCGCTTCAAAAGCCTATTTCAATAAATCAGTTGATAAGTTGAATTATGCGGAAGCTGCAATGCTCGCGGGATTACCGCAACGTCCGACAGCTTATGATCCAATCAAAGGAGATCCGAAGCTAACGAAATGGCGTCAGACACAAGTCCTCAATGCGATGCAAACGACAGGCGTCATTACAAAAGCGCAACGAGATAAAGCGGTCAAACAACCAATTTCGAAATTAATCAATCCGGCGCCGAAGTCAACGAAGGATGAATCATATGATAGTGTCATCTTCGACATGGTATCAAAAGAGTTAGAAGATGATTTTGGTCTAGAAGGAAAAGATATCTATGGTCAAGGGTTAAAGATCTATACGTCGATTGATAAGCCGATGCATGACTATATGAACGAAGCGATCAAAAAAGATCAAATCGTTCAATTACCGGAATATGCTGAAACGGCTGCTACGGCAATTAATACGCAAACCGGAGAAGTTCTTGCAGTCGTCGATGGTAAAAATCCAGGTAAAGGAACAGCGCGACGAAACTATGCAAATGAACCCCATCAACCGGGTTCATCCGCAAAACCATTCTTCGCATACGGTCCGGCCATCGAAAATGACAAATGGTCGACTGCGAAACAATTGACGGATAAGCCGACAGAAGTCAACGGAAAAGAGATTGGAAACTATTATGATGGATATCGTGGTACGAATACGATTCGTCATTGGTTGAAAATCTCGGCTAACACACCTGCCATTCAAACGTTCCAAGAAATTGGTGGGGATGCAGTCGAAGCATTCGCTGAAAAGTCTGGCTTGAAAATGAAAGACGATGAGTCGATTTCACCAGCTTATGCAATTGGTGGGATGAAGCATGGTTTTAATACGACTCAGATGGCAGGAGCTTATGCAACACTGGGTAATGGGGGCGATTATATCAAACCGCACGTCATTAAATCGATTGAGTACAGTGACGGATCTAAAATCAAGTCACCAATCAAATCGAAAAAGGCGATGGAAGACTACACAGCTTATATGTTGACGGATATGCTTCGTGATGTCTTGAAACCAGGTGGTACGTTCCCAAGTGCTGGGTTGTCGTTTGATGCAGCCGGTAAGACAGGGACAACCAATGCTTATAAAGATGTCTGGTTTGCAGGATATACATCTGATGTCTCGATCAGTGTCTGGACAGGAACAACGAAATCAGGAAACAACAATGGATCCGGACTCAGTGGTCCGTATAACAGTACGATGGCACAGCAAATCTGGAAAGATTTCATCACGAAAACACGCGATCGAACGCCAGCGCCATTTGAACAACCAAGTTCTGTCCTCAGTATCGGAAACGAATTATACGTGAAAGGGACGAAGGAACCTGTCGTTGAAAAAAAGACGGTACCCGCTCCGACTGGATTACAAGCATCTTACGATGAAGACAAAAAGAGCGGTGAACTGACTTGGAACTACAATGACGCTGCGCTTCGTGCCAATGGGTATGATAATGTATCATTTGAAGTAAAGATGACAGATGCTGATGGTAAATCATCGACAGTCGGAACGAGTACGACGAATCGAATCAGTATCAGTGGATTAAAGCCAGGTCGCTCGATATTCCAAGTTGTAGCGAAAGCGTCAGGAGAAAAATCGGGACCAGTCTCGACGACGGTAACGGTCACCGATCCTGAAGAAGAAAAACCGTCAACGGACGAGCCAACGACGGATGAACCAACGACGGATGAACCGTCAACGGACGAGCCAACGACGGACGAACCGTCAACGGACGAGCCAACGACGGACGAGCCGACGACGGACGAGCCAACGACGGACGAACCGTCAACGGACGAGCCAACGACAGACGAACCAACGACGGACGAACCGTCAACGGACGAGCCAACGACAGACGAACCAACGACAGATGAACCGTCAACAGATACACCGAATTCAAATGATGGTGCGAATGCACAAAACAATTCGAACGGTTCAACGGAACGAAACAACTCGAATGATAATGGAAATAATGGTCGTGGAAACGACGCTACGAATTCTACAACACCATAAGCACGACTTGTAAAGAAAGACAAGACCAAAGACGAGTAGATCGTTCTTTGGTCTTGCTTCTTTTTTTGTATAATGAAAAGTGGAAGGAAGTGAAGGCATGCAAGCGAAACAAACGCTCGTTGCATTTCTTGAAGAATTGAAACAGGACCGTTCATTCATGGAGCGGATTACGTATATGAAAACGATGGAAGCGACAGCGGGACACTATGTCGATTTTCCAGAACAGTTACCGGAACGCTTGCGCCAAGCCCTCCGGACACGTGGCATCACTCAGTTATACCGTCACCAAGGATTGGCGTATGAACGCGTACAAGCAGGCGAGTCGACGGTCATCGTCACTCCAACCGCCTCGGGAAAGACCTATTGTTTTAATTTACCGGTCTTATCACACTTGCTCGAACATCCAAATGCACGAGCGTTGTATCTGTACCCGACAAAAGCGCTGGCACAAGATCAAAATAGTGAATTACTCGAACTGATCGATCAATTAGAGGCTCCAATCCGTTGTTTCACATATGACGGAGATACGTCACCGACGATTCGAACAAAAGTACGAAAAGCCGGGAACATCGTCATTACGAATCCAGATATGCTACATTCCGGAATCTTACCACATCATACAAAATGGATCGAACTATTTGAGAACTTAAAATATATCGTCATCGATGAGCTTCATACGTATCGCGGTGTCTTTGGCAGTCATGTCGCGAATGTCATTCGTCGCTTACGACGGATTTGTCGGTATTATGGCAGTAATCCCGTCTTCATCATGACAAGTGCAACGATTGCAAATCCAAAGGAACTAGCCGAACGATTAACGGAGAAAACAGTCGGACTAATTGATGAGAATGGTGCGCCGACAGGACGTAAACATTTTCTCGTCTATCAACCACCGATCGTCAACGCACAACTCGGTATTCGACGCTCGGCGACACTTGAGACAAAACAATTAGCGATGCGCTTCATCAAGAACAAGTTTCAGACAATCGTCTTTGCACGGTCTCGCGTCCGCGTCGAAGTCTTACTGACGTATCTGAGAAGTATCTATCCGCACGAGCTTGGTCCTCGATCCATCGAAGGGTATCGAGGTGGTTATTTACCAAGTGAACGTCGCGATATCGAACGACGGTTACGCCAAGGAGAAATCACAGGTATCGTCTCGACAAATGCTCTTGAACTCGGTGTCGACATCGGTCAACTGCAAGTGTGTATCATGAACGGCTATCCGGGTACGATTGCTTCACTTTGGCAACAAGCAGGACGAGCGGGGCGTCGGCAAGATGATGCACTAATCATTCTTGTCGCCTCATCTGGTATGCTCGATCAATATGTTGCGGAACGACCAGAGTTATTCTTGAATCAATCCCCGGAAGCAGCGCGACTTGATCCAGATAATTTGATCATTGCCGTCGATCACGTCAAATGTGCGGCGTTTGAACTGCCTTTTACGAAAGGCGAATCATTTGGAACGCTTGAGACGGAAGACATCCTCGAGTACTTAGTCGAAGAGCGTGTCCTGCACGAGCGAGGCGATCGTTTTTATTGGATGAATGACGCGTTTCCAGCACACGGGATATCGCTACGGTCCAGTGATCAAGAGAATGTCATCATCGTCGATCAGACTGAGGTACCGAATCGAGTCATCGGCGAGATGGATACCTTTAGTGCAATGACGTTGTTACATGACGAGGCCATTTATTTGCATGGGGCCGATCAATACCAAGTCGAGTACTTGGATTTTGAGGAGAAAAAAGCATTCGTCCGTGCAGTAGACGTTGATTATTATACAGATGCTAATTTTTCAGTCGACCTTTCCGTTCTCGAAGAAGATGAACAGTATGCAGAGGGAGAATACAGTGTTGCGCGTGGAGATGTCAGTGTTCGGGGGATGGCGACGATGTTCAAGAAGATCAAGTTCGGAACACATGAGAACATCGGGTCTGGTCCGATTCACTTACCAGAACGAGAGATTCATACGACAGGTGTCTGGTTCACCTTACCCGATCATGCACGCTCCTCGACGGAGCTTGAACAAGTGTTGGAAGGTGTCGCGAATAGTTTACGACGTGTTGCTCCGCTTTATTTGATGTGTGACGCTAGTGATGTCTTCGTCGTGCCGCAAGTCAAGGCGACACACACGCAGCAACCGACCGTCTATCTATATGATCGTTATCCTGGAGGCGTTGGTCTCGCGGAATCAATCTACAAACAACGCGGTGTCATGCTACGCGCAGCGCGTGATTCGATTGTCACATGTCCTTGCCAGGACGGTTGTCCTGCTTGTATCGGCATGGTCGGCGTAGCAGACGAGAAAGAACGAACGATTCAGTTGTTAGCAGAAATGGAGAAGGAATTATCATGAAAAATCGTCTTAGACGAATGCTGAAATCTACATCAGACGTCTCATCGGAGAATATAGAGCCTTCTGTCCTCGAAATGGAAACGCTAAAGCCAACAAGCGGATGGACTGAAGAGCAACAAGCCTGGATTGATCGTGGGGCGGATATCTTAACATTCGAACAAGAGTGGATTGTCAGGGTCGACAAACGCTATGCTTTGACGGACCGGCATGGAGACCGGAGTTTTGCCGAAGTGTATGAGTCTTTACAGCTTCCTCATCCACCACTTGCGCTGGATGTCCCACTTGAGCAGGTCATCTTCTTTGATACGGAGACGACAGGATTGCGGGGAGCCGGAACGACGATTTTTTTACTCGGGTTTGCGCGCTTTGAGCAGGGAGGATTGTTGATGCGACAATATTTCTTACCGCATCCGCACTTTGAGGCTGCCTTTTACCATCACTTCCTGCATGATATCGGGGATGATGTCCGATTCGTGACCTATAATGGAAAAAGCTTTGATTGGCCGCAAATCAAGACACGACACGTTTTCGTTCGGGAACGTGTTCCACGATTACCGAAAGTCGGTCATCTTGATTTACTCCATGTTGCGCGGCGCATTTTTAAAGGAATGTATGACTCGTATCGATTGACAGCGATGGAAGAGCGGATTGGATTCGAGCGGGAAGGTGACCTACCTGGTTTTTTGGCACCAATGCATTATTTCCAATATGTCGAACATCAGCAACCGGAAATCATGACGGGCGTCTTACAACATCATCTAGATGACTGTTTAACGCTCGTTGGACTGTATGATGCGTGTAACCGTCTTGTCACGCATCGGGCGGAAGCACCTTCTCCTATTCAAGAGAACATCGCGATTTGGTTAGCGGATCTTGGAATCCATGAAGGATCCCATGCTCATTTTCAGCAGGTTAAAGAATTATCAGCAGAAGGATGGCTACGCCAAGGGTATTTGCATAAAAAAATGAAGAACCATGAACAAGCCAGAGACTGCTTTTTAAAAAGCGATAGTTACTTGGGGTATCTCGAACTTGCGAAGTGGGCAGAGCACATTGCAAAAAATCCTGTGCTTGCTTATGATTATACGGAACGAGCACGACAACACGTCGAACGGCATCATTGGTTAATCACTAAAAAAGAACGAATATTAGCTGAACTGGATCATCGAGAACGTCGGTTAAAAAGGAAGTGTAACTCGTGAAAGTAGTCGCCATCACAGGATACAAACCAAATGAACTAGGCATCTTTGATCAAAAACACCCGGGTATCCGGGTCTTAAAGGCAGCATACCGAGAGCGGATGATTCGCTTGATTGAAGACCGTGGAACAGAGTGGTTCATTACGAATGCCTCGCCTGGATGCGAAATCTGGGCATGCGAGGTCGTTCTTGAATTAAAAGAAGAGTATCCAGATATTCATCTTGGTATCCTCTTGCCGTTTTTAGAACAGGAAGCGCGCTGGAAAGAACCAGTCCAAGCACAGTATCTTTCGATTCTTGAACAAGCTGACTTTGTCGAAGCAATCAGTCAGAAACCGTATACGGATCCATCGCAGTTGCGTAATAAAACTGAATTCATGATCCAAAAAAGCCAAGGATTGTTGTCGGTTTTTGATGAAGAGCATGGAGGATCAGCGAAATTTTTAGTAGAGCGTGCTAGAATGGAAATGGAACAATCCGATTATCAGTTATTTTTGATTACACAAGATGATTTATCTTGGCTCGAACAAGAATTACAATACAATGATCAGTGGGAGTGAAGAGGATGTATAAGCCATTGTTGACAGCGGACGATATTTACAAAAAGGAATTCAAGACCGGCCTCCGTGGCTATGTCATCGAGGATGTCGATGGATACTTGGATCAAATCATTAAAGACTATGAAGGATTCGAACGTGAAATCGAGCGTCTGAAGAAAGAGAATGAGGCGTTGAAACAAGCACCTGCTCAACCAGAAAAACGGGAAGAGCGTCGTGTTGAACACGTTGAACCACAAGTGTCGAGTTCATCCAATTATGATATGTTACGTCGTATTTCGAATCTTGAGAAGGCGGTTTTCGGTCGCCCTCATCAAGACTAATGAAAAAAGACATTTCTGCCAATCGTCAGAAATGTCTTTTTTGATTTCCTTCTTTTTGAAAGAATCGTCATGTATACGAAAACGGTGTTAAGATAACTACTAATACATATTACAAAGGATGATGAATCATGTTACAAGTCATGACTGCTTCTGTTCCGGCACCACCACGCCGTCGCTTTTTTGCAAGTAAGCAAGTGAATACGATGACGCATGAAACAGATGCGCTCTGCAATGAAATCCGTCATGTATGTCGTTTTGATTGGATGTTATTTGAACGTATACGTCTAACTGAAACGATTATCATTCCCTTTGCTTTGATTGGTCCAAAAGGGTTGTTTCTTGTGTTGCAAAACGATGCAGTCGTAGAATGGATGACGGAAGAATCCTGTCATGTCAGCGATCCTATGCATGGGAAAAAGGTGTTTTTACCCCATCCGATTAATCAATCGAAACGAATTGTCCAAATGGTTCGAAAAACGCTAAAAAAACAAGGGATCGTCATACCGATTCATGGCATCACACTTTTTCCGAATGCACCACAGATGCGGACGGAACGAATTAAATTTCCGACGGGTCATACATTCAAAGATGTGCGAGCGTTCATTGTTTCAAAGAAATCCTCTCCTGTTCAAGAGCAAGAACGAAAACAAGTCGCGTTTTATCTCGCGCAGCAACAGGAATGAATAAAGGCAGTGAAGCGAACGCTTCACTGCCTTTCATTATAAATTTATCGTCTTGGTCGAGACGCAAGGATGTTCTCGGCTTGATCCAGGTCTTCTTTTAAGACATACACCGCTACGCGATCGTCTAAATCTTTACTGAAGCGTCGGAATAAAAACGAAGTCTTGACGCCGCGTTCGACTCGAATGTCTAGATCAGCTGCCTCAAGTCGAGCAGCATCCTTCAATAAATCTTCTCCTTTTTCACCGAATGCTTCTCCGAGAAGCGACCATCGAAGATTTTCCTTCGCTCGTCTACTGACGATGACAAGAAATGCCACAATCAGAAGAATGATCAAAATCGTTCGAATCAGTTGTATATCCATATCTGCCTTCACCTCATCTTCTATCATACCGAGTTAGCGCGCATAAAGTAAACGTTCAACATAACGGGCGAACGATTTACTTTTTAAACCTTGCTGGCGATACGCGATATAACCGTCAGGGCGAATCAAATATAGTCCGGATTGCTTAATGCCGAAGCGTCGTGCGAGTTCGCCACCTTGATCGACGACACCATCCTCTTTAAGGGATTGATGGATGGGTACTGTCTCAAATAGATCTGGATAGGTATAGGCGAGTTCCTTAAATGGCTCAAGAAGATCGTCAGTTGCGTTTTTTGGTAAGAACAACAGTAATAAGAAATTTCGATCCGCGCGACGTAACAAGAGTTCATTTTTTTTCGTCCGCGGATGTACGACTTCACTGTAGGGCATCGGTTCACCCGGCTTAGGTGTCAATGGACTGAAGTATCCTTGCGTGACAAAGGTCAGGCTTGCTGGGTAGTGACTGTTGAGTTGAGCAATTCGATTTGTCACGAAATGATGTAAGGGTGCGATCTTGAGACTATTTCGAATGACTTTTTCTTGTAGAGGCAACAAAAACGGAATGTTGATCTGCAAGAGTTCGGTTGCTAAATTCGTTGATCGTAAGATACCTTGTGCCGCTTCGCGGCGTTCGACACTGTAAGAATCAAGCAACGGAAAACTCGCTTTGAACTGATGCACACACCAAAGTTTCCAAGCAAGGTTCATCGCATCAGCAATCCCTGTATTCATTCCTTGACCACCGACAGGGGAATTGATGTGTGCCGCATCCCCAATCAAATAAATTCGATGGTGACCAAATTTCTCGATAATTCGATTATGGACACGGAACATGGAGTACCAATGGACTTTTTTTAGCTCGAACGGTACTTTGGCTCGATTTTGTAAAAAATCATCAATCGCTTTATGATCAGTCGGAACAGGTCCGCTCGTTAGATTGCCCGTAATGCGGAATAAATTCGACTGAAGTGGGAAAGACTCGATGACCCCATGATCAGAGAAGAAAATGTGGACCTCTTCGGAAGAGAGTGGCCAGTCGACTTCGATATCGGCCAATGCCCACGACTCTTTGAACGATTTTCCGCTAAATGGAAGTCCAAGTTCTCGACGAACAAAGCTATTCGCGCCATCAGCTCCGATGATAAAGGAAGCATCTACCGTCTCTGTCTCTCCTTTATGTTGTAAGGTAGCAGTAACGAACGTTGGGAATTGAGCGAATCCTGTTAATTCCGTCTCTCGTTCAACGGTATGTCCGTAAGTGGCGAGTCGTGCTTCGAGAATCCGTTCCGTCTCACTTTGAGGCAAGAGCGTAACAAACGGAAAAGGTGTATTTAAATCAGTAAAATCAAGCTTTGCCTGCCATGCACCATTAACATAGAGGTTTCCTTGATTGATTTTAATCGCATTTTCCATTAAATCTTCTGCCACGCCAAGTCTTGCGAACAATTCAAGGGAACGTGCTTGAATGCCGATGGCTTTGGAGACGACAGATGGTCCACTTGCACGTTCGACGATGCGGAAGGATAATCCATAGCGCGAGAGTGCGAGTGCGAGTGTTAAACCGGTTGGTCCGGCACCAATAATGAGGACATCTAATTTTTTATTCACGGATAACCCCCCTTAATTTACATCTTAGCCAAAACTCGTTACCATTAAACTATTGATGACACGCTCGACGTGTGAAAGGATGAAACTTGTGAACGAACAACTTTTTACGACAGAACGATTGATTGCGAATTTTAAGGAATATATCCGTCAGAACGAGGCTCATCTGACAAAGCGCAATGCTTTAAACGCCTACTACAAGACGGTAGCGGGATCGATTTTATCGGACCGGATCGCTAAAAATGCGGATCTGATCGTTCGTATGCGCCATCTTGAAGAAGCGTATCATCATGTTGCACAAGAAGGGCGATGAAGCAGGTGAACTTAGCCGATATCCGAAAACACTATGTAGATTCAGAAGAACGTTTACCTCGACATGCAGCAGCCGTACTCGTTCCTTTGGTTGAACAGGATGGCGAAGTCTATCTGTTATTTCAAGTACGAGCCAAAACCCTACGTTCGCAACCAGGCGAAATCGCTTTTCCGGGTGGTCGGATCGATATCGGTGAATTACCGAAAGCAGCAGCCATCCGTGAAACGGTTGAAGAATTAAATGTTAGTGCTTCCGAGATTGAAGTGATTGGAACGCTCGAACCACTCGTGACACCAAACCGGTCAATTATTTATCCGTATCTTGGTATTCTACATGCAACGGATTTTAATCCTTCACCGGCAGAAGTCGATCATGTCTTTCTCGTATCCTTGACAGAATTGATGACTTCTAAACCAATCAAAGGGGATATGGAGTGGCGGATACGCCCTGGTAAGGAAGTGCCGACCGAACGAATGGCGAATCGAGAAGCATATCTTGATCGTACGTATACAGTCACGGAGCATTTCTATGAGCACGGGGATTATCTAATTTGGGGATTAACCGCTAAAATCTTGCGCCAGTTCTTAGCTCAATTGACGCGTGACTAGCTTTTTTGGTCGTTATTTTATATGATTAACTGTAATTGAACGTGTCAGGAGATGAGTCAAATGGAAGAAACAGAAGAGTTATTCGATTATATCGTTGGTGATATGGTAAAAACAAAAGAAGGCTGGGTTGCGGAAGTAACAGCTGTATTGACAAATACGGTCGTCGGTGATGTATCCCATACGAAAAACTTTGAGGCACTCGGCTTAGAATTTGAAAAACAAGTCTTGTTAAAGTCAGAGATCGAATTGTTAGAACGTAAAACAAAATAATACATGAAAGCATACCAAGCTACTATGGTGTGCTTTTTTTATGTTCATTCAAAAAAATGAATAATAATGAAATATGATATTGGCTGGAGTGTTGTTAGGTCAATCGAAATGACTGAAAACATCGAAAAGATACATTTATTACAAAAGAGTAACAAAAGATAAATCGTAACAGAACGGTTACAAAATATAAAAACGTTGCTATACAACGAATGAGAGCGTTTTTTGTAAGCGTGTAACCATTTCGTTACTTTTTGACAGATATATTTCAAATCATGGTGTTCGCTTTTCAAACGGTTTGTCGCCGTGATACGGTGTGCGGGTCGTAAAACGGCGAGAAAGGTTGGCACCAACATGAAACGAACTTCATTCCTATTATCCCTCTGTTTAGCGGGATTCATATTTATTCTTTTGCCGCATCATGAAGCTTCAGCGGCACAAATCGGGATTGGAACAGAGAAGACGATCGTACAAAATCCGTTAGAGATGAAACGTCAAGCTGCTCAAAAAAAGCGGGAACAAGCTGAGGCAAAAAAGCGAGCTCGATTACAAGCCGTAGCCAAACAAAAAGCAGAAGCGGAGCAGAAAGCAAATGCAAATGCTAAAAAGAGAGCTAGACAAGCTGCGAAGCAAAGCCGGAAGCAAGTGAAGACGGATCGTTCATCAAAACGTACGGTAACATTTGAAACGACAGCGTATACGACAAATCCAGAAAACAATGGAAGCCGCTTGTATAATGGTCGTGCCTTAACGGCATCAGGTTATGACGTCACGAATACGATTACATATGAAGGTCGTCGGATCGTGGCTGTTGATCCATCTATCGTGCCGCTTGGAACAAAAGTTCATGTAGAAGGTTTTGGTGACGCAATCGCACTCGATACAGGTGGTGCGATTCGTGGAAGAATCATGGACCTTCTAGTAGGATCAAAACAAGAAGCACTAGAATGGGGACGCCGCCAAGTGACAGTAACGTTCGAATAAATGAATATCGAGACTAGACGATGGGTAAACTCCATCGTCTTTTTTGTGTTAGTAAAGATGAATCAGTATTCGGTTGTAAAACAAATTGTTTAGGAAACAAGAGATCAATTGGTCAAAATAGGTTTTAGAATACGAGAGAAAGGGGAATTTTACAAAGATAATAAACAGGGGAAACGAGGGATGAGGAGTGATTGAGTTCAAAGATGTCGGCAAAACGTATGCGGATGGAACAAAAGCGGTGCAACACGTTAACTTCACCGTTGATCAGGGTGAGATTTTTTGTTTGATTGGTCCATCGGGTTGCGGAAAAACAACAACGATGAAGATGGTCAATCGATTGATCGATCACACAGAGGGTCAAATTTGGATCGACGGTGAGCCGATCATGTCAATCAACGAACATGAATTGCGGCGGCGAATCGGTTACGTCTTACAACAGATTGCCCTCTTTCCACATATGACGATCGAAGAAAATGTCAGTGTCGTGCCAGAATTATTAAAGTGGGACAAAGAAAAGGTGGCGCGTCGAGTCGATGAATTATTCCGTCTGACAGGTTTAAACACATCGCTTAAGAAGAAATATCCGAGTGAACTTTCGGGGGGGCAACAACAACGTGTCGGTGTCATGCGTGCGCTCGCAGCAGAGCAAGATGTCATCTTGATGGATGAACCTTTCTCCGCCCTTGATCCAATTTCACGTGAACAATTACAAAATGATTTGTTGCATCTAAACGAAGAGCTTGGAAAAACAATTTTATTCGTTACGCACGATATGAACGAGGCATTAAAACTGGGCAGTCGCATTTGTCTGATGAATGCTGGGGAGATTGCTTTCATCGGAACAAAGGAAGAAGTACTAGCGAGTAATGATCCATTTGTTCAAGAGTTCATGCGTCAAGTTAGGGGGAAAGTCGAATGAACGGCTTGATTGAAACGTATCAAGATCGGAAAAGTGAATTGCTTCAAGCGTTAATTGAGCATATTCAACTATCGGTCATTTCGTTACTTATCGCATGTATCATCGCCATTCCGCTTGGGATCTACTTATCACGGAATAAACGTCTGAGTGAGTGGTCGATTGGTATGACTTCCGTCATTCAAACGATTCCATCATTAGCGCTACTTGGTCTGATGATTCCACTTGTCGGAATTGGTACAGTCCCGTCTATCATTGCACTTGTTCTCTATTCTTTATTACCAATCGTTCGTAATACCTACACAGGTCTCGCCGAAGTCGATCCTTCAATCAAAGAGGCGGCACGCGCATGTGGGATGACCCCGATGCAAAGTCTATGGAAAGTCGAACTTCCGTTAGCTTTGCCTGTCATGATGGCCGGAATTCGAACGGCGATGGTATTGATCATTGGTACGGCAACGATTGCCGCTTTGATCGGTGCTGGTGGACTAGGGTCGATCATTCTCCTTGGAATTGACCGTAATGATAACTATCTCCTTTTGCTTGGTGCGATTCCTGCAGCTCTCCTTGCTCTTCTATTTGACGGTTTACTACGCCAAACGGAAGTCGCAACTCGTAAGCGGCAGACGGCACGTCTCGTGACGGCAGTCGTCTTAATGGTCGCAATCGTCATCGCACCTTTCGCATTCGGCCGTAGCGAACGACCAGATCTCGTCGTTGCCGGAAAACTGGGCGTGGAACCGGAGATCTTAATGAATATGTATAAAATCGTCATCGAAGATGAGACGGATTTAAAGGTTCAAGTCAAACCAAACTTCGGGAAGACGACATTCGTTTATAAAGCACTCGAGTCAGGAGACATTGATGCTTATCCAGAATTCACAGGAACGGTGCTCGCTAGTTTGACGAATGAAAAACCAAAATCAAACGATGCAAAAGAAGTATACGAACAGGCGAAAACCGGTCTGAAAAAACAAGATTTGACCTTATTGCCACCAATGAACTATAACAACACCTATGCTGTAGCCGTTCCGAAGAAATTAGCGGAACGCTACGATTTAAAGACGATTTCTGATTTAAAACAGGTCGCGAATCAACTGACGGCTGGATTTACATTAGAATTCAAGGATCGCCAAGATGGTTATAAAGGAATCCAAGATAAATATGATGTCAATTTCAATAAGGTCGTCACGATGGAACCGAAATTGCGTTATAAAGCGATTGAATCTGGTGAAATCGATGTCATTGATGCGTACTCGACCGATCCAGAGATTGCGAAATACGACATGCTTGTTCTAAAAGACGATCAGCAATTATTCCCACCGTACGAAGGAGCACCTTTACTTCGTCAAGAGACAATCGATGAGTATCCAGAGGTAAAACAAGCGCTTGAGCAATTATCGGGTAAGATTTCCGATGAAGAGATGTCGAAAATGAACGAAGCTGTCGCGTATGGTGGAAAAACTGCAAATGCGGTCGCCCGCGATTACTTGAAGAAGGAAGGCATCATCCAATGAAACTATTACTGATCAGTAACCCGACAGCCGGTACGAATGGTACAGGATTACTTGGAGAAGTCATCGAACCGTTAAGTACGTTGTTCGACGAGATCGTCATTCGAAATACAAAACAAGCAGGAGATGCGATGCATTTTGCGGAAGAATCATCCGCGTTTGACGCTGTCGTCGTCATCGGTGGAGATGGGACGGTCTTTGAGACGATCAATGGTGTAGCGAAATTAGAAAATCGCCCGATACTTGGCATTATTCCTGGAGGTACGTGTAATGATTTCGCACGAACACTTGGCTTACCGATGGCGCCACGGCTTGCAGCAGAAGCAATTGCTATGCAACATGTCGTTCAAGTCGACCTTGGGCAAGTCGGAGATAGCTATTTCTTGAACTTTCTCGGTGTCGGTCTCGTCGCCGAAGCATCGATTGGGATCGATACAGAAGAAAAAGCACGTCTTGGGAAGATGGGGTATTATTTATCGACGATTCGCTCGAGTTTAGAAGCAAAACCATTCGAATATGAATTAATTTTAGATGAAGGTCGTCATATGACAGGTGAAGCAGTATTGATTCTGGCAGCAAATGGAGAATCACTGGGTGGAATCGAGACGAATTTGTCGGATGGAGCTTATAATGATGGGAAACTAGATTTGGTAATTGTTGATGAGGTAAATCTGACGACAATCCGGGACGTCATCCTTCAAAAAATTGGACTCGCCAATGATCCATCTTTTACCCATATCTTGACGAGCGGATTTCAATTAAAGACAAAAGAAGCAAAAGTCATTGATACAGATGGTGAAAAAGCCATCCATACGCCAATTACCGTCAAAGTGTTACCGGAATATCTTCGAATGTATGGTGGCACTGATTAATACAAATTGAGTCGAGAGAAGGTCGAGATAATATTCGACCTTTTTTTTATTTTCGTGCAATGCGTATATGCGGTTATGCTTTGACGCTTTAAAGAAAATATTTGATAAAGGATGACTTTCATGATTTCTTTCTGTACAATGAAAAAGTATTTTGAAAAGGAGGTGGAGCACCATGAAAGGAAACGCATGGGCTTCAAAAGTTGGATTTATTTTAGCAGCAGCGGGATCCGCCATTGGTCTGGGGGCCATTTGGAAATTCCCGTATACGACTGGAACAAACGGAGGGGGCGCCTTTTTACTTTTATTCCTCGTGTTTACCTTGCTACTTGGATTGCCTGTCTTGATTGCTGAGTTTTTAATCGGTCGAACGAGTGGGAAAACGGCACTTCAAGCGTTCTCGGCGCTTGGTCATAAGAAGTTCACGTTCATTGGTGTCCTGGGTGTCATCGCCTGTTTCTTGTTGCTCTCTTTCTACAGCGTCATCGGAGGCTGGGTCTTAATTTATACCATTCTTGGTTTTACAGGTCGGTTAACGACAATGGATAGTGGAGCACTCGGTGAATTGTTCGGAACGATTTCAGCCTCACCGCTTTATGTCATCTCGGGGCAATTGATTTTCCTCGCTCTGACATGTTGGATCGTTTTACGTGGTGTTCAATCTGGTATTGAAAAAATGAGTAAGATCATGATGCCATTATTATTCGTGTGTTTCATCATTCTAGTCTTACGATCGTTAACGCTTGATGGTGCGATGGAAGGCGTCAAGTTTTTCGTTCAGCCTGATTTCTCGGTGCTCAACCGAACTTCTGTCCTGAGTGCCCTTGGGCAAGCGTTCTTTTCCTTATCGCTCGGTGTATCAGCGATGCTGACGTATGCATCCTATATGAAGGAACGTGGAGAAATTAACCGTTCGGCAGCATGGATTGTTGCGATGAATCTAGCCGTCTCATTATTAGCAGGATTTGCGATTTTCCCAGCCGTTTTTGCTTCAGGTCTTGACCCGGCAGAAGGTCCAGCGTTACTCTTTATCGTCTTGCCGACCGTCTTCAGCCAAATTCAATTTGGTTCGTTGTTCTTGATACTATTCTTCTTGTTGTTCGCTTTCGCGTCGATCACTTCATCGATTGCGATGCTTGAGGTCGTCGTTGCTTCCTTGACGGATCGAAAAGAAAACGCGACGATGCGCGATAAAAAGCGGACGACTTGGCTTGCGACACTCGCAATCGCCATCGTCGGGATTCCATCTGCACTCTCGTTTGGAATTCTAGGTGATGCACAATTCATGGGGAAAACATTCTTTGACAGTGTTGATTTCCTCGTCTCAAACATTCTAATGCCGATTGGTGCATTATTGATTTCAATTTTTGCCGGTTACAAACTCGACCGAACTCTTATCGAGCAGGAGCTAGTAACAAGTCCATTCATGAAAAAAATCGTTCCTGTGTGGCGGGTAAGCGTATGCTACTTGAGTCCGATTGCGATTTTGATTATTCTCATCTGGCCAATTTTTGGATGATATATAAATAAAACTCTCGGAAGGTAGTCGACAACGTGTGTCGACTACCTTCTTTATCGTAAGAGTTGATATAAAAAAAGGCGAACAGTTCGTTCTTCGGTCTGATGTCATTACTGCAAAAGTATGTTGAAATATAAATATACGAGGCGTAACATTTCGGGAAAACGGGAAACTTTTTGTTAAACGTTACGTAATGTTAAAATAAAGACACGTAGACCTGATAAAAGAATCAGCAAGAAGGAAGAGGGGATGATATGAAGTCTTCATGGTGGATATTTGGCTCCATCGGTATGATGTTCGTATTTTTACAATTGGCTGATACGTTCAACTTTTCGGGAATCTTCATCGCACTTGGGTTATGGTTCATTTGGAGTGGTTACCGGACTAAACCAGGACGACGATATCGGACTGAACGAAAATCGACCGAAATCAAGCGGAAAAATGTCAAAAAGAAACTACTACTCGATGACGAAGATGAGTTTGTGGGCAGTGTCATCTTAAAACCCGAGCGGGCGACACGACGCTTTGAGGAGACGGATGATTTAGAACTTCAAGTCTTGCAACGGACGATTGAGGAAGGATTTGTGAAAATCCAGACGTATGATCAAATCGTTCCCTCCATACGAGATGGTGAAATTAGAAGTGAGATGCGAATGGTTTCACGCGAAGCCCATGTATTGTTCGAAGAGTTATATGAAAGTCCACGAGACGTCAAAAAAGTCCGAGACTTCTTTACATTCTACCTAGATTCCTTATTATCGATTTCAGAAAAATACGCCGATCTGGAACGCCGAGGTGCCCAAGTTCAAGTTGATACGAAAAATCAACTGATTTCGAATTTGAAAATGATTGGTCAAAAATTAAAACAACAACAAACCTTATTGCTCGAAGGGGATACCGTTGATTTAGAACGGGAACTCTTGACGATTGAAAAGGTTCTAGCACAAGAGACCGAACAACAAAAACAGGAGGAGAGTTACCGACATGACCCATTCTGATAAAGAAACGTGGCAACAATGGCCTGATGAGCAAGATCAACCAACGATCTCTGATCCGTCGGTCGATCTAAATATAGCGGAGACACCTCCTAAAATGCCGGCACGCCCTGTCGAAGAGATGATTCCTTCGGATGTTCCAGCAGAACAACGACAAAAGATCGAACGTTTGCTGCAAGTAATCGATCTTCAAAAGACGGATGCCGTCATGCAATTTGGAGCACCCGTTCAGCGTGAACTCTCTCAATTCTCCGATCAAGTCTTAAGTGAAGTAAAAATGAAGGACGGCGGGGAGGCAGGAAAACTGCTGAGTGATTTAATGCAACGTGTACGTCAAATGGATCCAGACACACTTCAAGAAAAAAAGAGTTTCTGGTCGAACGTTCCGGTTATTGGGCGAGCAAAGAAAAAAGCAGAAACGTATTTCTTGCAGTATGAGAAAATGAGTGCTTATCTCGAAGAAGTCGTACACAATCTTGATCGATCGAAATTTGGATTGATGAAAGACATCACTTTACTCGACCAAATGTATCAAAAAAATAAACGTTATTTTGAAGAATTGAACGTCTATATTGCGGCTGGCGAGACGAAAATCGCTCATGTGCGTCAGCATGAAATCGAACCGCTACGGACAGAAGTCGAGATATCTCGGGATCAGACGAAGTTACAGGAATTAAATGACTTGATTCAATTGACGGACCGTTTCGAAAAGAAAATCCATGATTTAAAATTATCACGAACGATCAGTTTGCAAATGGCGCCGCAAATTCGCGTCATTCAACAAAACAACCAAATATTAGCGGAAAAAATCGAATCGGCAGTCGTCAATACGATTCCGCTCTGGAAGAACCAAGTCGTCTTATCCTTAAGTTTATCACGTCAAAAAGCAGCACTCGAAATGCAAAAGGATGTCACCAACACGACGAATCAGCTACTTGAGCAAAATTCGAAGTTACTGAAAGAATCGTCGATTGAAATTGCGGAAGAAAACGAAAAAGGAATTGTTTCTGTCGAATCATTAAAAGTGGCACACCAAAACTTGATTGAGACACTTGATGAGACATTACGCATTCAACAAGAAGGAAAACAAAAACGTCGCGACGCTGAGCATGAATTAGAACGAATGGAAAACGAATTGAAACAAAAAGTCATCGAAGTTGCCTCAAAAAGTAGAGAATTACCGAATCGACCATACTAAGGAACACGAATTTTCGTGTTCCTTTCCTTCATGAAAGGAAGGATTTTAAATGAATATAGTAGAGAAGCAATTGAAGTGGGACACAACATGGTTATTATTTGCGCGGATGATGGCAGATCGTCATTCAAAATGCGCCTCAAAATCCGTTGCTTGTGTCATCGTCAAAGACGAAAAGCCGATTTCGATCGGGATAAACGGAACACCCAGTCAGCATGTGAATTGTAATGAAATTTACTTAAAGCAAGAGGGTATTCTCTATACATCAAGATCCGACCATCCGATTACTGAAGAGTCGATTGAACGAAACGGGATTCTCTTTTATCGTTGTGAAAATCAAGAGGAACATCATGAGTGGTCGAAGCAGCATGAGATTCATGCTGAAATCAATGCACTCGGTAAGCTAGCTGCCGATTCGACGAGTGCGCGTCATGCGACAGCATACGTCACACATAGTCCGTGTCATGCGTGTAGTTTAGCGCTCATTGCCTCTAAAATTGATCGTGTCGTCTATTCGACAGGATATGAATATGGGGACGGATTGAACCTGATGCGACAAAGTGGAATCGAAGTCATCCACTTACCACTCGCAAACGAATATTTTCTTGAAAAAATTTAACGGAAAAGGGTTGTAAACGCTTCCATGGCATTGTATGATGAAATCAAGCATTGCCATGGTAATTATTCACTCTTCCATTCGGACTGATTTTCAATCGAAAATCGGTCCACTTTTTTTAGAAAAGAATTGACAAGACTTGAATAGTTTGGCATGATGACAATAGAATATGACGAAGCGGAACGCCGCATTTTCATACAAAACCAATCAAGGAGCTGGAATGCCAGGTCGTTGAATGAAAAATCCTGACTCATACGAGTCAGGATTTTTTTATTATGGATGAACAAGCATGGTTTCCTTGAGACGCTTAGAACGGATTTTACATTTCGTAGCGACTGCACCCGCGAGGATTGTCATAAACCGTTGACAAAGAATGTCTGGTTGCGACTGATGTAAAAACAGTTGATGCAATAGTCGATTGAAAGCGGCATCAAGTGTAGAAAGATGTCGTTTGATAGCGGTCGGTGACATATGTTGAATTTCTTCTGCTAAATAACCTGCATCACATTGGAAAGCAGAGAGGATCAACAATTCCGTCTGCATATCAGCCAAGGATAGTCCTTCTTCTTTAACACAATGACATGCCAGACGTAACTCATGAAGCAACAACTCTTCCAGTGCATGCGACGTATGCGATTGGTACGGATCATACGATTGAACAGCTTGCCGAATCTGGTCGCGTGTCACGATTTTGGATGGATCCAATTGATCGTGTGTGACGACAGCTTCGCTGTATAAATGAGTAAGTGGTCGAATCATCGTTTCTCCTCCTTTAAGCATAAAAATTGACTTCCACGTTCATCATAATTCATTTAGAGAACGCTTACAATATATGTTTGATAGTAGTCGTGATGAAATCGTCTCTGCTATGATATGGATGAAGAAAAAGGAGTGAGATGAAGTGATACAATTATTCAAGGCGCTTCCAGAAGTGACGATGCCTTCTAATGAAAATGACGCTTTTTCTATCAATCAATCAAATCAACCGATTGGACTTTCACTAGATACACTTGTTCCTGGTGAGCGAATCGAAGAAGTACTACTCGTTGCCTCGGGTGAAATTCGCACAGGTCAAACCGGACGAGAGTGGTTACAGTTTACATTCAACTCGCCTGCTGGATCTTGTAAAGGAAAACAATGGATCAATCAAGGAACAGCAGAAGAAGCACTCCGTCTATATCTCGAGACACGAATTGTTCGAGTCGAAGCAAAAGTAGAAGAGTATCCGCCGCAATCCGGTAATAAATCATTGACGGTTCAACGCGTCACACCGATTTATGATGCTTCACCTACGCAGTTCTTGCCGCAGCTACCGTCAGAGGAGTCGCTTGAAACGTATCGTGATCAGTTACTTGGATTGATCGATCAACTAGATACGCCTTACCGAGAAATCGCGCTATCGATTCTGAGACAGTACTGGGCAGACTTTTCAACGCGACCGGCTGCCTTATTTCATCACCATGCCTATATCGGTGGATTATTAAAACATACTGCCTGTATGATGACGATTGGTCAAGGAATCTGTGATAGTGAACAACCGTATTTGACATTGCTGAAATGTATCCAAGAAGCAGAGGCCGATCACAAAAATGAACTATTCCAAGCATCTGAACGAGAGATGCGTCAATTTTCTTGGGATGACAGCTTTGATGCGCTTTATCAAGCAGCAAAAGGAATTGCTCTGTTAGATCAACGACCGAATCCGAATGAATTGTTGCTCGGTATTTTATTGCACGATATCGGTAAACTATGGGAATATACACATGCAGGTGCATCGACAGATCGTTTTTCGAGACTGTTACACGTAACCGAAGAAGAAGAAGAACTAGCAGGTATTGCGCTTGATCCAGATGGTGTTCTTATAGGACATATGCCATACGGATGCTTCGTGCTCGAACAAACGCTTCGAGAAGAAGATATTCGGTTACCACGAGCGGTCTATCACCGTCTCATGCATATGGTATTATCACACCATGGGAAACGCGAGTGGGGATCAAGTGTTACGCCGCAAACGGCGGATGCCTGGTATCTTCATGCGATTGATCTGCTCGATGCACGAAAAGAAAAATGGCGTCAGCAACAAGGACGCTAAGGAGTGAAATCATGCAAGACAAAATACGTACGACCGTCATTACTGGTTTTTTAGGTGCTGGTAAGACCACGTTACTCAACCATCTTGTTTCTCAACCGACAGAGAAGTTTGCGTTGCTTGTCAATGAAGTAGGTTCTGTTCACATTGATGAAGCATTGATTGAGCGAAGCGATGAAGAGATGATCGAATTGACAAATGGTTGCATCTGTTGTTCTATTCGAGGTGATTTACGGGATGCATTGCTACGGATTGCCAAACGTCGCCGTGATGGGGAACTATCATTCGATCGATTATTGATCGAAACGACTGGTGTCGCTGATCCAGGACCGATTCTTCAGACATTTTATTTTGAACCAGCCGTTGAACAGTCTTATCAGATTTCAAGTGTCGTCACAGTCATCGATGCGTATCACTTAGAACGACAATTGACGTTCCAAGAAAATGTGAAACAAATCGGATTTGCTGATGTACTTGTATTAAATAAGATGGATTTAATTAAAGCATCAGAACGCGAAACGTTGATTGCTTTGCTGCGCGAACGAAATCCATCTGCAGCTATCATTGAAACGGAACAGGGACAACTGGAATCAAATCGACTATTTGAAACATTCCATTTTCCAAAAGAAGAACAAGTGCGACTCAGCCAACAAACAGATCAGATTCATCAATCCGTCGAAGATTTTACGGCACTAACGATCGTTGAGGAACGACCATTGAATCGAAATCGATTCGGTATGGTCCTACGTGAGGTGTTAGAAGCCTACGCGGAAGATCTCTATCGTTATAAGGGGATCATCCATTTTGCAGATACAGAACGAAAAGTAATCTTACAAGGGACAGGGATGATTTACGGAACAGCAATCCGAGAACCATTTAGCGAACAACCAAAGACGACGCTCGTCTTCATTGGGAAAGGGCTAGATGAGCAAGCGATACGAAAAGGAATCGAGGCGGCAATTGAACATGGTTGAACTTTATTTTGACGGAACGGTCCGTCCCTCAAACGACGAAGCAGCGGTTGGACTGTTTAGCAAAAGCTCCGAGGGCGAAGTCACAGAAAAAATGTATCAAATTCAAGCAATTAATAATCATGAGGCAGAATTCATCGCATTTGCAAAAGCCGTCGAGTGGGCGCACGAACTAATTACTCAAGGAGAAAGCGTCATTTCGTTTCGGACGGATTCAGAAGCGGTTGCATTAGCGGTCGAACGTGAATTCGTCAAGAATAAACGAACGCAGACGATCTTTGATCCTGCTTTTGAACGCTATCAACTCTTACCACTCGCCTTCGTGAAGTGGATTCCGCGGTCTGAGAATAAAGCAGATCGCGTCGCACGCGAGGCATTACGATTATACGAAGCATAATTGAAGGCAAACACCCCTATCCTTATGGAAGGGGTGTTTGTTCATGTTCGATTCGCTCAATCAGGATTTGATCGACGCGACGTCCGTCTAAGTCAACGACTTCAAATCGGTATGATCCAATCACGACAGCACTTCCACGCGTTGGTACATCACCTAACATATACAGGATTAAACCGGCAACTGTATGATAGGCGTTTAACTGTTCACCGGGTAAGTCATCTGTATAGCCGAGCGTTCGTTTTAAATCATCGATGTGCAATAATCCGTCCGCTAGGAACGAACCGTCTTTCCGCATGACGAGTTCCGGTTCTTCCTCGACGCTTGAAATCTCGCCGACGAATGCTTCGAGAATATCGAACAAGGTGATCATGCCAAGAAAACCACCGTACTCGTCTAAAACGAATGCAATCGATACAGTTTCCTTCCGCATCCGTTCAAGTAAAACGGTTGCTTTCAGTTGGCGGGGAACAATCAGTGGAGATTGAATTAATCGTTCAAGTTCTTTGACAGGATGTTCCGTTGATAGTATTTCTTTTGCATCGATGAATCCGACAAAATGATCCAAATCCCCGTGACCGACCGGTAAGTTTCGGTGTCGCGCTTGTCGGAGCTCTTGTAGGATCGTGTCGGGTTCATCAGCTAAGTCAATCCACTCCGTAACCGTTCTGGGCTCCATCAGTTCATATGCATATAAATCATGAAAATCAAAGACACGAGAAACTTGCTCAGCTTCTGAACGATTAAATGTTCCCTCTTTCGTGCCACGAATTAGTAATTGCCGGACTTCGTCTTCCGTCTCGTCTTTCGTCTGCAATCGATCGAGACCAATCAAGCGGAAGATGGAACTCGTCGATTTACTCAAAACCCAGATGAATGGTCGAAGAACGATCGAGAAGAAGCGCATCGGTGGGGCGAGCCACATCGTAACTCGTTCTGGACTGACAAGAGCAACACGTTTAGGAACGAGTTCACCGATGACGAGCGAAATATAGGTGATGATTGTCACGACAAGAATATAACCGATTGTACTGGCATAAGGAGCGATCCATTCAAATTGAGCGAGCCAATTGATGACAGGACCAGAGAGCGCGGCACCACCGAATGCACCATTGACGATTCCAATTAACGTGATGCCGACTTGAACAGTCGATAACAGGTCAGTCGGTCGATCCAGCAACTCTAATGCGACATGGGCTGATTTTTTACCATCATCCATTGCTTTTTCTAATTTCGATCGTTTGGAAGAGAGCAAAGCAAGTTCGGTCATCGCAAATATACCGTTCGCCAGAATCAATAATAAAACAATTATTAAATTTATTAACCACATGAAATCTTCACTCCTTTTCGATAATAAACTATTCCCCAAAACTGTCTCCCTCATTCCCATTCTGCGAGCTTTCCGGTAAACTAGAAGAGAAGTAATCAAAAGGGGGAATTTGTTTATGGAATACCGTGTAGAACGTGACACGATGGGGGAAATTCGTGTACCGGAAGCGCAGGAGTGGGGCGCACAAACACAACGTAGTCTAGAAAACTTTAAGATCGGAACGGAAAAAATGCCGATTGAAGTCATTCGTGCCTTTGCAGTCCTGAAAAAAGGAGCGGCGCTTGCGAACCGCGACTTAGGTGTGCTTGAGACAGAAAAAGCTGGTGCCATTGCTGAAGTATGTGACGAAATCATCGCGGGGAAATTCGATGATGAGTTTCCGCTTGTCGTTTGGCAAACGGGTTCAGGTACTCAGTCTAATATGAACGTCAATGAAGTGATCGCTCGGGTCGCGACACGCAAATTAAAGGAACAAGGCAGTGAAACGACGATTCATCCGAATGATGATGTCAATAAATCACAAAGTTCAAATGATACATATCCAACAGCGATGCATTTAGCGGCAAAAACAGTCTTATTGGAATCACTTTTCCCAGCTATCGATGCGCTGCATGCGACCCTTGATGAAAAAGCAAAGGCTTTTGCGGATATCGTTAAAATCGGACGAACACACTTGCAAGATGCTACACCAATCACACTTGGTCAAGAAATCAGCGGCTGGGTCCGGATGCTTGCGCTTTCGAAGCAAATGATCGAACGGACGCTTGATCCATTAACGGAACTAGCAATCGGCGGTACGGCAGTTGGTACGGGGATTAATGCGCATCCTGAGTTTGGTGATTTGGCAGCGAAGAAGATGAGTGAAGAGACGGGTTATGAATTCACGAGTGCGGAAAACAAATTCCACGCTTTAACAAGCCACGATCAACTCGTCTTCACACATGGTGCTGTCAAAGCACTAGCGATGGACGCGATGAAGATTGCAAATGACGTCCGCTGGCTTGCATCTGGTCCACGAGCAGGAATCGGTGAAATCACGATTCCAGAAAATGAACCAGGGAGCTCAATCATGCCAGGAAAAGTCAATCCGACTCAAAGTGAGGCATTGACGATGGTCGCTGCGCAAGTCCTTGGAAATGACGCAACGATTGGTTTTGCTGCAAGTCAAGGTAACTTTGAACTAAACGTCTTCAAGCCGGTCATCATGTATAACTTTATTCAATCCGTTCGTTTACTTACAGACGCCTTGCATTCGTTCAATGACCATTGTGCGATCGGCATTGAACCTGAGCAGTCCGTCATCGCTGAGAACGTCGAACGGTCACTGATGCTCGTAACAGCGCTCAATCCGCATATCGGATATGAGAATGCGGCAAAAATTGCGAAAGCGGCGCATCAGTCAGGGTCGACATTAAAAGAAGCGGCACTTGCGACAGGATTACTAACAGAAGAACAATATGATCAATGGATTGTACCAGCAGACATGGTTCGTCCGAACTTAAAAGCATGAGTTGAAAAAGCGGGGGATATTCCCTCGCTTTCTCTTTATCCGAGAAACGTTATTCGGATCTATAGAAAGAGAGGGAATTGCATGGAGCAAAATCGAAAGCGGGCAGAAAAACAATTACAGCAAACGATCAACATGGTAGAGACATTACTTCGGATGCCGGCTGTACCACGATCAGAATTGCTTGCATTGGCGAGCTGGATGGAAGGACTCGGCAGAGAGGAAGTCTTTAAGGGACTCGCCGATCAAGTAAGCCATGAAAAAATTACGTGGGAACGAGTAGACGTTGTCATTGATCAGTCAAGCGTCAAAGAATTATTGCAACCTATCGTCGATCAGTTATCAGAGCGCTCACGTGCTAACCGGGTCCGAAAGGAATTAGTCATCACTGTGACAAAACGTTTTCTTGAGAATATCAAATGGAAAAAGTCACTGGAACAAGCGCGCTATATGTCACGTTTTTTTAGCTCGGTAGAAGATACCTTATCAATGTCACACGACATTACGATGGACGCCGTCATCATCGATTATGCATGTATCACTGATTCAGTGGAAGTGTTCAAAAAGCTCATGAAGCATATGGAATCCGCATTCGTTCCGATCATCATCGTCGGTCCGAGCCAATCAGAAGTCCGACAAAGTAGTTATGAGATGGGGGCCGATGATTATTGGGATGAAACTGTGAGGAATGAAGAACGTCATGTCCGCCTTGCGCGACTTTTACGAAAACTGAGAGTTGTATCGTCAACAATTTTGGTCGATGAATTGACAGGGGCTTATAATCGGAAATACCTTCAGAATGCATTTGATCGTCGCACAGCACGTTTAGAACGTGAACAACGAACATTTGGATTAGCGATTTTTGATCTTGATCACTTCAAACGAATCAATGACTTACATGGACATCCGACAGGAGACTTAGTCCTATCCGAACTAGCGACCGTCGTTCAACAAGCGGCTCGTCTCGACGATGAGTTCATTCGTTTCGGTGGTGAGGAATTCATTTTACTGTTTTCAGCAGAAACATTGCCTCAAGCAATCGCTAATATGAATAAAATACGTGAACGTATCGAACGACATGTTTTTGCGAATGGATTAAAAATTACTGTTTCGATTGGTCTATCCTTTTCATTTGATATACATACGACGCTTGCTCAAGCGACGGCGGAGGCAGATGAAGCGTTATATCAAGCAAAACGTAATGGACGTAACCAAGTCCTTTCCTACTCTACGGCAATATCGATTGAAAAATTATCTGTGTCTATCCGTGTCGAGGAAAGATTGCTTAAACAAGTCCGTCAGTTGGATCTACCCGATCATCCCAAATACCACTTCGAAGTGGTTCCATTAGACGATCAGCAGACAACACAACTACAACTGGCGATTCTTTCGCTTGATCAATTAGCGATCGAGAACTTTCTGCGACTAGAAGAATGGAGAAAACAACGAGATTCAATCATTGATGTTTTGGTCGTGACGGAACAAGAAGATGATCGTCTTGCAGAAGCCTTATCTCGAGGTGCTACCGATTATGTGATGTTAACTCATGTAGATCAAGAAGTGGAAGAATGGATCACAGAGTGGATTATGCAAATACCGTAAAAAAACCAGCCTTTTCCTTCCGCTATTCGGATGGAAGAGGCTGGTTTTATAATGATCGATCATATTGACGAATGACAAAGGAGTAATCATTTCCTTCTACTGCATCATAATGCGTTTCAGACGTGATTTGAAAAGTAGACGGGATCTCGGGGTAATAGACATCTCCCTCAAGCGTCGCATCAATTTCTGTTACATAGATGCGCCGTACGAGAGGAAGTGTTTGAGCGAATAATTCTCCTCCACCAATCAAAAAGACTTCTTCCTCTGAATCAACATATGGGTGTAAGGTAGATAAATCATGCCAAATTGTCACGCCATCTACTACATAATTTTGATCACGCGTGATGACGATGTTCTCTCGACCAGGTAACGGGCGTCCAATTGATTCGAACGTCTTTCTCCCCATGATGATCGGTTTACCAAGCGTCGTACGCTTAAAGTGTGCTAAATCAGATGGAAGGTGCCACGGCATGGCATTATCGCGTCCGATGACATGATTTTTCGTGTACGCTACGATGTGTGTAATCATACAGCCACTACACCTTTAATATGCGGATCAGGATCATATCCTTCGATGATGATATCTTCGAAGCGGAAGTCTTCAATACGATCGACTGTTCGAGCGAAGCGCAGCGTCGGTAATTTTTTAGGGGTACGTGTCAACTGAAGATTGACTTGTTCCACATGGTTCGAATAGATGTGGGCATCTCCGAGCGTATGGACGAAGTCACCGACTTCGAGTCCACACACATGAGCAATCATATGTGTCAGTAAGGCATAGGATGCAATATTGAACGGTACGCCTAAAAAGACGTCGGCAGAACGTTGATACAGCTGACAGGACAGTTTTCCGTCAGCGACATAAAATTGAAACAAGAGATGACATGGAGGTAACGCCATCTCATCGACTTGTCCAGGATTCCAAGCGCTGACGATCAAACGACGGGAATCCGGATTCGTCTTGATTTGTTCGATGACTTGTGCGAGTTGATCGACCGTTGTTCCGTCAGGACGTGGAAAAGAACGCCATTGTGCCCCATACACAGGTCCTAAATCCCCATTCTCATCTGCCCATTCGTTCCAAATGCGCACTCCGTTTTCCTGCAAGTAACGAATATTCGTATCACCCGAAATAAACCAGATCAACTCATGGATGATCGACTTCATATGTAGCTTTTTCGTCGTGATAAGCGGAAAGCCATCTTGAAGGGAGAAGCGCATTTGGTGACCAAACACGCTCAGCGTTCCCGTTCCTGTCCGGTCTTCCTTTTTTGTTCCGTGTTCCAAAATGTGTTCGCAAAGTGCATGATATTGTTCCATCGGATGACAGCTCCTTTTAAAAAAATCCAATTTCCATTGTACCATAAACCATCACGATTTTGAGGAAGCTGGCAGATGTCTTGTGAACAGATAGCGGAATAGACCAAAAAGAGGAATGCCGTCTTGCCATTGCAATGATTGTTCATTTCGAAGACGAATGCGTCGTAATAAAAAAACCTGAAGAATATAAAACAGTAATAAATCGACTGTCATCGTTCGAACAAATTGATTCGTCTCGAAATAAATACGGAAAATATTCCAATCGGCACGTGCGAGGGCTAGCCAAAGCAATAATGTCGTCACGACACTCAGTAAAGCGACGACAGTTGGAACCCAACCTCGACGCTGAAACGGTAAAAAGGTTTTCCTTGGAATAGCGAGTGCGACATAGGGCATTAAAACGAATGCACCTAAGAAGAACGACCCTATGCTTGCAACGAGCGGTCCTGGTCGCATGAATCGTTTTTCATCTAAAAATAATAAAAAGAAAGCAAATGGATAAATGCCAAGTAAAGCAAACAAACTTAATGCGGAAGTATCAAATTGACTTTGATCGAAACGTAAAAATGAAATTAAGAAACCTTCCGGAAAGACACGATTATTTCCAAATAACAAGATAAAGACAATGGCAATCGCCCAGACCAAGAAGAGCAAATACCGACGATACATTCGCCCACACTCCTTTCTCATACCGTTCTTTCCCATTATATTAGATGTGGTAAACGCCCCTATTTCATATTCCATGA